>JABDJV010000327.1 GCA_013003295.1 Pyrinomonadaceae bacterium
CATTTGAAAAAGTGCTGTGGCAAGGTTGGCCCTGACCGTGTAGTTTTCTGCGTCGTATTTCAAGAGACCCCGAAGAACGGTGATAGCGGCCCGGTATTTTTTTAACTGAACCAATGCGGCGCCATAGCCGGCTGCATAATTAACATTGTTCTTATCCAGTTCGAGCGCCCTCCGGCAGTATTCAAGAGCTTTCAGCGGATCTTTTATTCGCATTACCGAGCATAGCCGGCCGAGCACCGACACATTATTTTGATCGTTTTCAAGAAGCTTCTGAAGGATTTCCGGGTCCTCACTTCTATCAGAGGTGATGGCGGTTTTTAAGGCCATAGCGGCCTTGTAGGGTTTTTCAAACGAATCTAAAACTTCCAAAGCCTGTTCAGGTTTTTCGTCAGCGACATATGAGCGCGCGAGGAGAAGTTTTGCTTCAGGGTCATTTGGTCGGAAGCTGATCAAGAATTTTGAGAGCAAAATTGCGGGTGTTGGCTCGCGGGCGATTATGTGGGAATCGATCATCAGTTTAAGCGCCTCTGGATTCCTACGATCGATCAGAAGCGCCTGTCCAAAACTAATCTTGGCGGATAAATTATCCTGCAGGGCATTCTCCAGCATGCCTCTTGAGATCCAAATGGAAGCCGGCAGGTCGATCTCCTTTGCCAAACCCGCCAACTGATTCTTCAACGCCCGAAGTTTATCGGGAGAAGCTTTTGATCTGATAAGCGTTATTGCGAGAGCCTCGTACGCCGGTAAGTAAAGCCGGTCGATACGAATTGATTTTGCAAGAAGTACTTCAGCCTCAGGAAACTGTGAACGTCTATTCAGAACCGAACCCAGTCCCACCAGTGCCAGCGTCCAATCCTTCTTTAGAGTCAGCGTGCGGCGGAACGATCTCTCGGCTTCTTCCAGCCGTCCAAATGAAGTCAAGATCGTTGCCTTTTGATATTCTGCCTCGATGAAGTCAGGTTTTAATTTGAGCGCCCTGAGATAGAGGTCGAGCGCGATCTTTAACTTACCTTTCGAGTGGGCGTCCTGGCCCTGGTTAAAAAGTTTTACGGCTTGGTCGTCGTTAATTTTCTGAGAATTTCCGTCACCCTGAACAAATTCCTCATCCTCGAATTCCTGCGCGTAGATCACCGTCGAGAACGCAAATAATAAATTCACGATCAATAAAAAGGCGAATATTTGTGAAGTGTTTCTCAATAAAGTTTTCATTTATAAATCTACACTTTGACCGAGCCGATTGGTGTCCCGATCATAGCATAAAGCCTGCCGAAGAAGCGGCACCAACTGTTTGCTTTTGACGCCTTTCCCCGATACTATTTTTAAATGTCTAAAGTCACGCAATTATCTCTCTGCGAAGTATCGAAAAGTGTTAAACAATGGTAGCAAAACTTGCCGAAATTAAGAAAAATCAGTATCCGCAAAATTCCGCCGAAAAAGAACAAAAGTTGCGTTCTATGATGCGGGAAATGGGTTCGGTGTTGGTTGCGTATTCGGGGGGCGTAGACAGTTCGTACCTCGCGCTGATCGCTACCCAGGAAATTGGTTCGGATGCGCATTGCGTTATCGGTTTGTCGCCAAGCGTTTCGAAATTTCAAAGGGAGCAGGCCGCGAAGATAGCTAAAAAAAATGGTTTTCGTTTTGAGTCGATTGAAACGGCTGAGCTGGAAGATCCGAATTACAAGTCCAATCCCTCCGACCGTTGCTATTTTTGCAAAACCGAGCTTTACAGCAAGCTTGCAAAAATTGCCGCCGGTAGAAAGATTGACTATGTCCTCGACGGCGCAAATTCTGATGATCAGAAGGACTACCGGCCCGGTAGCCTTGCGGCCACAGAGAATGACGTTAGAAGTCCATTGGCGGAGATCGGCTTCTCTAAAAAAGAGATCAGAATCCAAAGCGAGAAGCTTGGGCTCGAAACCTGGGATAAACCGGCAAGCCCATGCCTGGCATCGCGAATTCAATATGGTGTCCCTGTTTCAATTGGCAAACTCGGGAAGGTCGAAAGAGGCGAGGAGGTATTACGGGGACTCGGTTTTACGGAATTTCGCGTAAGGTGCCACGATGAACTCGCGCGCATTGAAATCGCCTCGAAGGAAATGGCGTTAGCGTTCGAGGCCGATTGTGCCAGGAAAATGGCGGATGAATTTCGGAAAATCGGGTTTAAATATGTAACCCTGGATTTGCATGGATTTCGAAGCGGTGCGATGAACGAGACGCTTTCTCCCTCAATAATATCTTCAAATTCTAAAGATTCTTACAAATAACTAAAGGCGGACAATGGAAAATGGCTAATCCGATGGCTGACGAGATGCGTCGCTTTAAAGGTAATGATGATAAAAACCCATTTGAAGCGATGAGCGAACGTTTCGACCGGGCAGCTCGTTTGTTAGGTTTGGACCCTGACCTCTATGCGGTCCTGCGGGTGCCGAGTCGGGAGATCAAAGTATATATCCCGGTAAAAATGGATACCGGGCATATCGAGGTATTCGAAGGCTACCGTGTTCAGCACAACTTCGCACGAGGCCCGGCGAAGGGAGGGATTCGTTACGCTCCTGACGTCAGTCTAGATGAGGTCAAGGCCCTGGCTGCATGGATGACCTGGAAATGTGCGGTTGTAAATGTACCGTTTGGAGGAGGAAAGGGCGGGATAGTTTGTGATCCCAGGCAAATGTCAGAGGGAGAACTCGAGAGACTGACCCGAAGGTACACGGCCGAGCTGCTCGATTTTATCGGACCAAACAAGGATGTTCCGGCGCCTGACATGAATACGGGCGAGCAAACGATGGCTTGGATCATGGATACGTTTTCGATGCATTCCAGGCATACGGTCAATGCGGTTGTTACCGGAAAACCTGTGGCTCTTGGCGGTTCGGAGGGAAGGCGTGAGGCGACCGGTCGCGGTCTTCTTTTCACTATTGATGAGGCCGTGAGGGCTTTGAAGCTAAAACCATCGGAAACTTCCGTCATTGTCCAAGGATCTGGAAACGTTGGCGGCATTGGTGCAAGTTTAATGCATGAAAAGGGTTACAAGATTGTAGGCATCTCCGATATATCGGGCGGCATCTATAGTCCCAACGGATTAGACGTTCCGGCGGTGCTTGAATTTCTGCACACAACAAGATCGCTCGAAGGCTACCCGAATGCTGAACCGGTCGGCAACGCGGAGCTGCTGGAGTTAGAGTGCGATGTGTTGGCACCCTGTGCGACTGAAAATCAGATAACGCTCGAAAATGCTAATAAGATCAAGTGCAAAATACTTGCCGAGGGCGCAAATGGACCGACAACTCCCGGGGCTGATGAAATCCTCTATGAAAAAGGAGTTTTCGTGATCCCCGATATTCTAGCTAACGCAGGCGGTGTTACGGTTTCATATTTTGAATGGGTTCAGGATCGGATGGGCTATTTTTGGAGTGAAAACGAAGTAAACAAGAGATTACGAGAGGCAATGGTGGCTAGTTTTAATGAACTAAAAGGCTTTTCAGAGCGTCATAAGGTCGATACAAGAACAGCGGCCTATATGATGGCCATTGACCGGGTAGCCTATCACACAAAAATGAGGGGCATTTACGCATAGAAAAGAAAATCAGTTTGGGGTGTCTAAACTAATATAAACACTTGATTTCCAAGCCACTGTGGGTTAGTATCTTTCGAGATGAGTCTTTAACCGATAAAAAGTTATATTGACTTTTTCTAAAGACTCCCATAATGTTTGTAACATTAAGTTTTACCTAGAGTTGTGTTGTTGAATTGGATGTCAAACTTCGTTTGAGTCTGGTGCCAACATCAATCAGTAATAATTGCGTGGCTAATTGAAGAATTTATGTTAATATCTTTTTCAAGCAAAGCTACATTTTTTGAAATCTAATTTAATAATATTATTTTCGGCGGAGGAATGTGATGAGACTCGCGAAAAAAACGCTAGTAATTACGCTTACAATGTTAGCACTATTTAGTATGGTGCTTGCACAGAGATCGGAAGAAGATCCACGGAATACTGCTCCAACAGTTGGAACAGGCGGTCCGGTTGGTGGTCCTACCGGTCTATTCACAGTTTACGACGGAACGACCTTACGGAAAGGCGAGTTCACGTTTAGTGCGGCATACAGTAACTATGACCGTGATCCAGGGGATGTTGACTTTACGGAAGTTCCGATCAGTTTTCAAGTAGGCCTAACGGACAACATGGAGCTGTTTTTTAACACCGATGCATATCGGGCGGTCAAAGTAAATTCACCTCGTAATCTCTCAGGTTTTTATCTACCAAATAATGCTGGCGCATCGCTTCCTGCGATCATTTATTCGCCAGGAGGTCTTTTTAACAACCGCGCGATCTTTCGACCTGCAGGCAGCCAACCGTTTGTACAATATCCGTTTACCGGTGGTTCGGCAGGGCTTTTTGGTTTTAACTTAAATACTGGTATTCCCGCACAAGATGCCGTTGCAGCCGCTGCTCTGATAAATGCACTTGGTGGAAACCCACCATTGATGAGCGCTGCCGGTGGAGGCACGGGAAACACCGCAAATAATTTCCCGGGTCTGGGATCGATTTATGGTGGCATCCTTCCGGGAGTTGTTCTTCAAACTACTATTTTGCCGGGCGTTCCAGGTTTAGGGCCGGGAGCGACAATGAACCAAACGGTTCCAAGTGTTTTCGCTCTGGCGCCCAGCTATGTGCCTGATGCTCCAATGCTAAACCGAACGTATGGGGAATCGGCATTTAGCACCTTTACGGTCGGTGCAAAGATTCGACTGACGGGAAATGATAATCCGGTTGGATTTGGATTTATTCCGTTTTACAGGTTCTACAATGACAGTGCGGGCGATATCGGCGGCTTTAATCAACTGCAGCGCGGCGCAAGCCCGGGCGGTGAGCGAGGAGACATCGGTCTCGTGGCTTTTGCTGACGCCCGCCTCCGCAAGTGGCTGAACGTTTCGGCTAACGTAGGCTACATCTACAACAGCAGTATTAAAGGTAATCTCGGCGGCCAGGACGTAACACTCTTGGATCGTGGCGATGAACTTATGGCGTCGATCGGACTGGACTTTCCGGTAAACAAGTATTTCCAACCGATTCTGGAATTCCGTTCTCTTCAATATGTCGGCGGAAGAACGCCAAACGCTTTTGAGAACAATCCTTTGGATGCGATCGCAGGTGTCCGGGTCTTTGCTACCCGCTATGCAGGTTTGAGTGCCGCTTATCGGTATCATGCAAATCAGCAAAGCAGATCAAGTATCGAAGATTCAAACTTTAACGGGACAACGACAGTTGCTTCGGTTAATCCGCTAAACGTTGCTACGGTAACGAGCAACTTTACCGGCGTGCCTCCGGGATTCAGAACATCATCTGACCCGCACGGATTTATCCTTCAGGGATTTATCGGAAGGCGAAATTCACGTGAAAGCGTGCAAAAGAACCAGCCTGCAAACGTTACCGGTATCAATCTCAGCAGCTCAACGATTTCTTTAGGTTGCCCTCCGGGACAAGCTTCGGAATCGGATGGATGTGATGATGACAAGACAATCAGCGTTACAACCGCAGCTACTGATCCTGAAAATGATCCTTTGACCTATAATTATACCGTCTCAGGCGGAAAAATTGTCGGCTCAGGCGGAAGCGTTTCTTGGGACTTGAGCGGCGTTGGCGCAGGAACATATACGATCACGGCAGGAGTTGATGATGGTTGCGGAGTTTGTGGAGACACGAAAACCGAAACCGTTACGGTTGCTGAATGTGCTGATTGTAAGGTTGTTTGCGAATGCCCGACATCGATTTCGGTTACCGATCCGCCGGTTGCGGTTGCTCCTGGTGAAAACATGACCTTTACGGCAAACGTCGTTGGTGGTGACCAGAGTAACCTGACTTATGCGTGGTCAGTTGATCAAGGATCGATCGTTGAAGGACAGGGAACACCGACCATCACGGTTAACACATCAGGTTTGAGCGAGACGACTGTTAACGCGACCGTCAGCCTCGGCGGCCTGTGTGATACGTGTGATAGCAGTGCATC
>JABDJV010000320.1 GCA_013003295.1 Pyrinomonadaceae bacterium
AGGAAGCACAGGCGGGCGACGCTCCGGTTTTGATCCGGATAGAAACGAAAGCCGGACATGGTGCGGGCAAGCCAACTTCAAAACGAATTCAGGAAGCGGCTGATATTTATGGATTCTTGATGAAAAATCTGGGAATGAATTAAATTCTGCGGAAATATAAAAAAGGACGCGTGTTGGCTCGCGCGTCCTTTATTTTGCCGAATTTAAGTTATAGAGAGGCTTTAGTAGACGGCAAAATTCGCATTTACAACGGCGGTCAGGTCCTTGTGGATCGATGAAGTATCGCTTATTCCGTAGTCCGATACTTCGGTTGAATCAGCTGCCGTGATCTGCATAACACCCATTCTCGCTGAACGAATCGTTCCAATACTACTTCCCGTGGCATTGGCGATCTCCTCCGCCCGCAAACGGGCATCTTTGGCGGCCTCACCGAGCATTTCGATCTTCAGATCACCGAGTTTTGTGTAGAAATACTGAGGCGAATTTGAATCGAGCAAAATCCCCTGCTTGATCAGTTCCGTCGACTCTCTTGCAATCTTGGCCACCAGATCGACATCTTTTGATCTGACGTGCACGCTTTGACCGAGTGAGTATCCGATGATCTCTTGCGTCGAATTTCCATTCAGGTCCTTACCATGGAGCGTCGTCGACGAGATCGATGAAACCGTGATCTGTTCTTCCTTGATGCCCTTTTCGATCAGGTATTTCTTTACACGCGGGACATTTTCCGAAAGCAGATCATAAGCTGTCGCGAGTTTGGGAGCACGGTATGAAACGTCTGCGCTCCAGGAAACCAGGTCGGATTTAATACGCTTTTTTGCTGAGCCGGTCACCTTAAGGGCATCGTCTTCTTTCTTGCCGGACGTATATGCCCATCCCAAGAGCATCGACGAGACGATCAAGCCGATCGCCAGCGCCACTCCTATATTCATCAAATCAAACTTCTTCTTGTCATTCATTGTCTAAGCCTCCTTTTAATCTGAATAAATTAGACAACATTTGGAATAATAGAAATACAGGATGAAACACGGCCTACGTATGTGGGAGACCACATCAGATTCCTTGCGATTATGAGGGAATCACGGTTTGTACTAATATCGTGTTTAAAACGCCTATGCAGAATGTATCGAAACATGCTGGATTGGATTTGGCGCGATCGTTCGTTAGTTTGGTAAAGATCGAAGAGGTTGCTGACAATCGATATTCAGCCAAACTAGTTGAAACCGCCTCCGAACTCGAGTCCGTCCTGCGCTTGCGATTCGATGTGTTCAAACGTGAACTATCCGATAACGACAGTTTGGAAAGAGAATCCGGAATCGATTTTGATAAATACGATCTTCACTGCGAGCATCTTATCGTTACCGATCGAGAAACTGGCGAAACAGTCGGAACGTATCGCCTCAATACCATCGAGCGCGCCCGGACTGCTGGTGGTTTTTACGCCTATACGGAATTTAGTATCGAGGATCTCCCGAAAGGCTTTTTAGAGAATTCGATCGAACTCGGACGGGCATGCATCGCCAGGGAACACCGTAATTCGCGGGTACTCTTTATGCTTTGGAAAGGTTTGGCTAATTATCTGACCGTTACCAAGAAGAGATTTTTGTTTGGATGCTGTTCGATCTTTACTCAGGATGGCGACCTCGCTCGAACGGTTTTGGATCGCTTAAAGACTGACGGCAGCGTCCACGATGCGATAGTCGTATCACCGCGGCCGGATCGTACATGCTTGCCGGAGGATTTTGTCTCTGATGGCTCGGTCGAATTTGATTTACCCGCCCTCGTGAAAATTTATCTGCGAATCGGGGCCAAGGTATGCGGAGAACCGGCTATCGATCGAGAATTCAAAACGATCGACTATTTTGTCGTCTTTGATGTGGAGACAATAAACAGGAAATATCTGAAGATGTTTTTTGGGGATCGAGCTTAAGCCACTAAACAAAGACTCTCTCTTCAAAATCAAACTCAAAACTTTCGTCAACCATTAAGACCGTAGAGCAGCGGCTCCCGTAGATCGGCGTTTCAATAAAGATCGCCGAAAGGAGCTTTTCGCGGTCGAAACCAATTCCCGTGTCAGGCAGATCATTGTCGTCGGCGAGCTCGGTATCGCTAAGAATCTCAAAAAACTTTTCCTTTTCAATCTCTGCATTCGTTATCAAGTGCGTTAATCTCTTTTTGCCTTTTTTGACCTTTGGCCAGGGTACGTCAAGCAAATTGTTGCTAAGGCCATAAAGACCTTCGGCGAGGCTCCTTATCTTCTCCTCTATGTTGGAGTAATAGAACAGCTCTTGCCGCTCGGGGTTTATTTCGCCAACGATTAGATTGAATCCGGTATAATCGCCCGAATCTGCTTGTACAGATTTGAGATACTCTTCCGCAGGTATTTCAGCTTTTAGAAAATCCGCGACCAAATCTCCCCTAGATCGCGTTCCCTTCTTCTGATTCGGATCCCGATAATTGGTTACCGCCGCAATCCTTCCGGTTTTTGATACCCCAAGCCATGTTCCCTTACTTACCAAATCCCGACCCGCGAAAATTGACGGGAAATCTTCCCAAAATTCAGCCTTTTCCGTCGGGCGTTCGTAATACTCATCGCGATTCGCCAGCAGCAGGAGTGGATATTCCGGAATTTGTCCGATGGAAATAAAGATTACACACATATCTCAGCCACCGCGTCTGGGTTCTTATCATCGATCTCAGTATGAAATCCAAAAAGCATGCGAACCAGATCCTTTATTGGAGTTGGTTTCGCCCCGAGTTCTTGATTTTCCCGCCCTATTTCAAATGCGATCTTCCATTGCCTGAACAATATGCGGTAGGCGTCAAGCAGATTATAGCGCTTATCGTAAATATTTGTGGATTCAGACGTTACACCATTAATTTCGATTATCTTAAACTCCTCGCCGCGCTTTAAACTCTCAAAAGACACTGCCCGTATATCAAACCTACCGAAATAGAAGCCCTTATACCGGCGAGAAATCTCGTCAATCTTTAGTTCCAGTTCTTCGGTATGGAGATGATCGCCCTCGCTAAAGATCGCGCCGCGGGAATGAGTTCCGATATCTATGATCTTTACCCGCTCACCTTGTTCGGGAACCCTCTGAAGGGCGTCAAAATTGTATTCCAGGTATTTTTCCGCCAGGCAGACAGCGCGTCCATCACTCAAGATCAGCTTTTCTAAGTTGCTTTCGCCATCGCCAACCACCTCCGGAAAACTCTTTTCGGTTATTGAAAAGATCCGTCCCCGGCCCCGTGATGGATATCGGAAATAAAAGATACCAGTTTCGACACCGTCAAAATACTGCTGAACAATAAAATCTTCCTCAAAATCCGCAGCATACCTGAGCAGTCCTTTTTTATCATGGGCGATCAATACTTCCTTTCCCCGTTCGCCCGCGTCCGGTTTTAGCACTATCGGAAACCCCAACTGATTTTCACGGAGAAACTCTTCTGCGCACGATATCCTCTCATCAAAGGGCAGGTTTCTGCTGATCTTCTTATGCTTTAGCAGATATTCTTCTGAATCCTGAGAGCTTTTCAGGGAATTGTAGATCTGATCTTTTGATTCACCGATAAAACCGCCTGCCGGAATAACCGGGTTTGCACAGGTAAATACCGTTAGGCTTCTATGTCTTAATGCAAGCGTTATGACGTAAATAAACACTGGAAAATAAAATATAGATAGCGGCCAGAATTCCCAGTTTTTAATTCGCTTCAACTTTCCGATGAAAAACCGGCGCCGTTTCCAGGTGACCAGGTTGGAAATAAATTTGAACAGCAAAAATAGTGCGATAATCGTGAGGAGGATATAATTCGGAGATATGATCTTCTGCGCAAAAGCCGCCGAGCCAACGATCAAGGGTGTCCAAATGGCAACCGCAACAGCAAAATAAAATGTGAATTTAATAAAATTCGTCTTTACAAAACCCGCTACAAAATAAGTTGGCAAACGCAGGCCAGCGACAAACCTGCTGATAAAAATAGCCGCCATACCTCGTTTTTCAAGCCAGAGCGATGCACTTCTTAAATTTCGCTCACTTATAAAGCGTTTGAATAACTTTTTATCCGCTATCGATTTACCAAATATG
This sequence comes from Pyrinomonadaceae bacterium, assembly GCA_013003295.1. Classification (GTDB taxonomy): domain Bacteria; phylum Acidobacteriota; class Blastocatellia; order Pyrinomonadales; family Pyrinomonadaceae; genus Aridibacter. The sequence goes on from JABDJV010000320.1 coordinate 4,089, forward strand.
CGGCCGACCCAGTAAAGCCCTATGTCTCCAATGAAAATTCCGGTTGCCGCCGCCGCCAATGCAAATGAAAAACCGATCGTACCCTGTCCCACCAAAGCACCGGCCGCAAGACACGCTCCGTCTTCGGTAAAAAAACTTGTAACAACAATTATGAGAAAAATAGTGGGAAGCGAGATCTCGTTAAAGCCGCTCAGATCCAAGCGCATCACTTGGTCAACTATTTGCCAAAATCCAGACATTTTTTAAAGAGAATCTCCGATAAAAGGAAGTTCGCGGCGATGAATAAATACGACGGCCAGGCTCAGGACGAAAACCACGACAGCAAGCCCGAAAAGAGCCCCGGAATCGTCCTTAACTACGATCCCCAATTTGGTTAAATGACTTAGGATTGCGCCCGAGATCGTACCAATCGAGAGGACCGCGCCAACCGAAACCGTGCGTGGAAGCAGGATCAATATGGCAGCGATCATTTCAACCAAACCCGAGCCGATCCTTCCAATGGCTTCGTATTCCGCCCCCATTAATGTAGTGAAAATATATTTAGATTCCTCGGCGCCCGTAAATTTAAAAAATAATGTCTGCAAAAAAATAAGCGCCACGATTATGCGGCTTGCCCAACTTATGATCTTTAGAGTATTCGACATTCGCTAAAATAAATCTCGTTAGGCCACCTTTGACTCCGCCTTTTCTTCGGACCAATATTTCAGGGTTGAAGGCGCGACCCCAAAACTAAAATCCACCGCAAAATTCCAGATCTTAAGTTTTTCTGCGATCACGGCATAGTGGTGGACGGTGTGACTATGCAAAAATTCAAGTTCCCGCGAAATCGTGGATTCGTGAGAAATTCGCTCCTCAATCTCCGAAACGACCAGAACTCTCTCGTTATATTTGTCTTCCGACAATCCTTCAAAACGTTTGATCAAGAATCTTATCTGCTCCCGGGCATAGTCACGATTCGATTCAACCCGTAAGTCCCGCTCCCGATCGCTATAGTTTATTGTCCCGGTTTCCAATCCGTTAAGAAAGCTGCAGGCGAAATCCATATTATGGCGAAAATGTGCCCCGATGCTTCCCGCCCCTTTGACAGGCTCAGAGAAGGCCTTATCGTCCAGCGCCGAAATAAGCTCAATGCCTTTGTTAAATTCGTTTACAATATTAGCGATCATCAATCCGTACTTTCACCGCACCGCTACATGTGCTTTCCGTGTCTCTGGTTGAAATTACTATTTTATGTCTAATTATTCCATTTAACAATGATTTTAATAAGAAATCACCGATGCTGATCGAATAGCCAGTTGGCTGTATGGGCCTGTCAAAGCAGACTGAGACCCTGTAAAAAAACAAAACCGGCCTGGGCGAATGGGGGACCTTACGCTGCCTGCGCTTAGTCTAATGAATCCATTTGATACTTGATGGATGTGGCTCGGAATTCTGTGATTGGCTGCAACCGTGTTCGCTAACGGGTCCTTTATTCAGAAACTCCAAAGGCAGATCGTTTATTTGTGATGATTCAGCATTTACCGAATGTAAGCTGCTACTCGTTCTGGATCGGTGAATTGATATGGAACCGACAAAATTCCTTTGGCTCAGTTCCTTTCTTAAACAGCTTCGAGGCCATCTGCGGACAATTTGCTATCGCCCGCTTTCGGGTCAGCGGACAAATCATAATGGTCACCTGATCGACCGGTGCAGGCAGCGTTTCCGTTCCTCCGTCCGGTTTCTGATCCTTTTCAGCGTTTTGCCACGTTGTGAATGGGGTAGGTGTCGGTTTCGATTTTGATAACTTTGAGTCCTCATCCAATTCGTCGTCAATGGGCAGTATCATTTTGGCCGGAATTGTTCCGCTTACAAATAATTCGATTCGCTTAAACTCTTCCGGAATTTTCGAAATATAAAGGTCTTTGATCGAGTCAGATTCAGACTCGTCAGATTCTTTATCGGAGGTGTTCTTCTCGATGACCTTTTTTTGAGCTTTGATAGAATCGGCATCCTTATCCGTCAGCGTCCTGATCACATTTCCGTTTCGAATATCGATCTCGGCACGCTGGATCGAACTCGGCATTATCCAATCGCCATTCCACTCCGGGTGCTTTCGCAAAGCCTCGCGCATGAATTCAGCCCAAATAGGCATTGCTGATTCCGAACCGTCCAGGCGCAGATCTGAGCCGTCGTCAAATCCGACATATACTACACAAACCAATTCCGGTGTAAACCCGGCAAACCAGCCATCCCTCGAAGTTCCTGTCTTGCCCGCATAGCCGCGTTTTCCTTCGACATTCTTGAATCCCCACGCTTTTGCTTTTGCCGCCGTACCGCGGTTTATCACGTCCTTCATCATGTCGTTCATAATAAAGGCAACATCGGGTCGCATTATGTTTTTGCGCTGAACGGTCGGCGCGACCACGGTCCTGCCGTCGCCGGTCGTCACGCGGCTGATCGCGATCGGCGATACCTTGTCTCCAAGATTTGCAAAGCTCGTGTAGGCCTCAGCCATCTGCAGAGGGGTAGCCTCGCTTGTGCCTAGAGCCATCGAAGGAAACGCCCGTTTTACCTTTGGCAAACCGGCCTTATGCGCAAAGTTCATAACCTTTCCGACGTTTAATTCCATCGCGAGATCAACGGTTATTACATTCTTGCTTTTTACCAACGCATCCCGAAGAGTTATATCCTCATTAGAAAAGAAATCTCCGTAGTTGTTTGGCGAATATGAATCCTGATTAAAGGTAAATACCTTCTTTTCATCCTTAAACGTGGTTGCCGGGGTTAGCTTCCTCGGACTCAGTTCATACGCAGTATTGATCGCGGCCGCATAGACAAATGGTTTGAATACGGAGCCGGGCTGCCGCTGGGCTTCGGTTGCACGATTAAATTGGTTATCCTGATAATTCTTTCCGCCGATCATCGCGACGATCTCTCCGGTTTTTGGTTTTATTGCGACCAGGGATGCATTCAGGTTCTTCTTCTTTTTCTTTTTGTAGTATTTTTCAAGACGCGCCAGCCTTTTTGTTACCACTCTATGGGCGAGTTTTTGAAGATCCGGGTCGATCGTAGTGTAAACCCTCAAGTGTTGTAATCCATCAGGATTATCAACTACTTTTGGCAGCTGCTCGGTTGCATACTGGGCGAAATACTGCATTCCCTCAGTATTTTTTCTGGACACTTTCTTGCTGACTTCAAGATCGCTGTCCATCGCATTCTTTGCCTGTTTCGGCGTAATTGCGCCAACTTCAAGCATTGATTCAATTATCTGGTTCCTGCGCTTCGTGACCCGTTTCAGGTTTTTGTACGGGTTATAACGATTAGGGCTCCTGATGATCCCTGCGATGAAAGCCGCTTCCGGAAGCGTCAATGCGGACACATCTTTTCCAAAGTAGATATTTGCCGCTTCCCCGACTCCGTAAATCGAGACGCCCGCGTTCTGGCCCAGATAAATTTGATTTGCGTAAAGCGTAAAAATCTCTTTTTTAGATAAACGGGTTTCCAGGATAAGAGACATATACGCCTCTTTTGCCTTTCGCTCGTAGCTTCTTTCAGGCGAAAGCAGCAGGTTCTTAATTAGCTGTTGCGTAATCGATGAACCTCCTTGATTTTCAAGCGGAGTGCCCTCATCTTCGCCGTCATATCGCCGCCACAAGGCCCGGGCGATCCCGCGGAAATTCACTCCGTAGTGTTCGAAAAAGGCACGATCCTCCGTGACCGTTATGGCTTTGATCAAATGCGGCGGAAGGTCGTTGAATGAAATCACCTTTCTTCGCCCGTCACCCTCTGAGGCGATTGAGTTCAAGAGCTCCGGCTCTAGAGAAGTTTTCTTGAGCTCGTCTTCAGAATCATTGTCAACAATCGAAACGACCGAAGTCGCATTCTTGTTAAATTTAACCGTAATATTTCGATAATTCCGTTTTCCATCAATAAAAGCAGTATTTCCGGGCTCGATCGTGATCGAATTCGCCTCGATCTCATAGCGGCTGCGGGTCGGATCCGCTTTTTGGCCTTTTTTTATGTAGCCGCTCGATTTTAAGTAATCAGTTAGTTCCTCAAGAGAGATCTTTTCACCCTTTTTCAAATTCTTTGGCGCAGAATAGATTCCGGCTGTGCGCGTGAACACTTCGCCGCTTAAAAGGAGATCGACCTTATCCGAAAATTCAAACCAAAAGTAGGTCGCCGTTAAAAAGACTCCTAAAAATAAAAGTGCTGACAAACCAAACGTCAGCGGATTAAACACCAGGCGCAACACTCGCCTGAACAGAGATTTTTTTCGTGGTTTGATCGTTTTAGCGCGCACCGGGCCACGTGACGTTTTCTTCAAACGGGTCCTTTTAGCGTTTTTACCCTTTCTTTTCGAGAGTCTTGCCATCATTTGATGCTTGATCTGAAACCCGGGAGGATTTTGGAACCGGCGCGGCTTCTGTGACTTGGCGTTAAATTATAACGCGTTATTTAAATTCTATAAATATTGAGGCGTATGTGTCTAGTAAAAACATTGTGGTTAACTTTCCCGCTTGCTTCAAACGGAGCGTTTTTTTGCCGATGCCGGCTTATAAATTCACCACCTTTGTCTTAAACTAAATCTGAACTTATGAAGCGAATTCCGAACAAATCGCAAGAATCGAATCGTTGTGATCTGGCTATTGTGATCGGGAAGCTGAGTCTGTTCAAATAATGAACCAGGCCAACAGGTAGACTTGATGAAGGTATTAGTAACAGGTGGAAGTGGGTTTCTCGGAACCCATATACGGAGTTCTTTCAGTGCCGATGATCTATCGCGACGGTCGGGACTGGATCTGCTGAACCTTCAGGATGTTCAGCGTGCCGAAGACTACGATGTTGTTATTCACCTGGCAGCACAGCTCGATAAATCCCCCGAATCGGCTGAGGAGATCTTCCTCAACAATGTTGAAGGAACGGTGAATCTTCTAAAGGCTGTTAGTGAGGATTCAACCTTTATTTTTGCATCCACAAAAGACGTCTACGGGCGATTTGCGGACAATCACTCCGAAGTGCCCGAAACATGTCAAACGCTTTATTCGGGACAAACAGCACTTGAATGGTCAAAACTGATCGCGGAAAAGTATGTTGCTTATTATGCTCACCAGCGAAACTTCCGCTCTTGCATTTACCGCCTTTCAACCGTATATGCGCCGGCGTCCGAAGGGAATACGCCAAACTTTGTCACTCATTATGCAAATTTGATCAATAACGGTGAGAGGATCCAATTGCCGCAAAATGGCAAGCCGATCCGTGACATTCTGCATGTCGAAGACTTTGCTGAAGCGTGCCGTGCTTTCATCGATTCAGTGATAAGGCACGGTTTGTACAACCTTGGCGGCGGCAGAAAAAACGCAATTTCGCTCCGGGACCTGGTTTCAAAAATGGAGGAAGTGTCGGGCTATCAAGCATCGATAGATGAACAGAATCCCTTGCCGCAGCCTGTGCCGGTGAACTATGTATCTGATTTAAGCCTTATCAGGCAAGAACTGGATTGGGCGCCCGGGATCACTATCAAGCAGGGACTTAAATCACTATTTTAAGAAAGGACCTTTAGACGTTAGTAAAATATATATGATTGAAAAACGAAAAGCTGTATTCCTTGATCGGGACGGCACCATTATAAAAGAAGTCAATTTCCTCTCGACCGTAGAGGAAACGGAACTATTCCCATACACGATTGAGGCTCTTAAAATGTTCCGGGATAAGGGCTACTTGTTGTTCGTAGGGACAATTCAATCTGGGATCGCCCGCGGTTATTTCGGCGCAAGCGCCGTTAATTCAATTCACAACAAGATCCAAGATGAATTAGATGCCGAAGATGTGAAGATCGAATCCTTTCACTTTTGCCCACATTTTCCGGATCAGGGATGCAAATGCCGCAAGCCGAACACAGGGATGATCGAGCAGGCCTGTGCCAATTTTGAGGTTGACCTCTCGAAGAGCTGGATGATCGGAGACAAAAAACTGGATATCGGAATGGGGTTTAATGCGGGCACCAGAACTGCCTTAGTTTTAACAGGTTACGGGCAGAAACATCAGAATGAACTTCAACAAAAACCGGACATAATTGCGGAAAATATTTTGGAAGTAGCGAAGATCGTTGCGAACGGAGATAAGTGATCTTTTGGCCGTTTCAAACACGGTCAAAGTCGTCGTCGATCCTGACGATGTCGTCTTCTCCAAAATAGTCGCCGGTCTGTGTCTCGATAAAGACCAACAGCTCTTCCGATTCAGGATTCTGTACGCGGTGGGCCGAGCCGACCGGTATGTCAACCGATTCTCCACTTTTCACTAGCTTTTCAACACCGTTTAATGTTACTTTAGCTATACCACGAACGACGAACCAGTGTTCGGAACGCCGAGCGTGTTTCTGATAGCTCAGACGCATTTCAGGTAAGACTTCAATCCTTTTTACTTTATAATCAACCCCTGAATCCAATACGGTGTAGCTTCCCCACGGACGTTGGTCAAATTCATTTTCCATAATTGTTATTCAATCAAGCTAGCGGAATTATCTTGATAGAGATGTTAACCAATAAGACCCGGGCGTTCAATGAATACGAATAGAATCGACAAACAAGCTGATCCGAGAATTACTCAGAAAATCCAAACGCTGATAATCGGGCGCTTGCTGACGATATTTCTGTTATTGGTTTCGAGTTGGCTATGGAACAGCGGCCATCTAAACCTTTCCTATGAAAATATCCCGCAAGGGCTTTTCCTCATATTCTTGATTTCCGTCGGCCTCACGATAGTCTACTTTTTTGTTCTGCGTCTGAGCTCAAACTATGATTGGCAGCTTCGAATTCAATTTCTGCTTGATATTCTGCTGGTGACATGGCTGATTTGGAGTTCAGGCGATGTAACGTCACCCTATATAACACTTTACATTGTTCTCATAAGCGTTGCCGGAATTTTTCTCGGAAGCCGCGCGACCTTATTGATGGCTGCGATCTGTGTTTCCATTTTCACACTTCTGGCAATACTGACAACAACTAATGTAATTCGCTCGTTTTCAACGGCGCCTGAGATCTCCAAAGTCATCCAAATAGTCGGTTTTCACGTCGCCGCATTCTTGATCGTCGGGCTTTTGTCGGCGAGACTCGCCGAAAGACATGCTTCGAGCGAAAAACTAGAGAAAACTGCAAAAACACTTGCGGACCTGAGGGTGTTAAACGAAAGGATCGTCGAATCCATACGTTCGGGTCTTGTCACGACCGATCTCGACGGGAAGATCTATACCTTTAACAAAGCTGCCGAGGAAATTACCGGCTATGAGGGCAAAAACGTTCGCGGCACATCGGTTTTCGAATTATTTGGTGATATCAAGCGAGAAGTTTTGAAGTCTTTGAGCGAAGACGCAAATCTAACCGAGTACCAACCGCGTTACGAAATTGGGTTTACGACGCCGGATGGATTTGTCGTCCAGCTGGGCTATAGCGTTTCACCGCTGTTTGCCGAATCGGGTGAGAAAACCGGTTTGATCATTACCTTTCAAGATCTCACGGAGATTCGGTCGATGGAGGAGAGCGTGAGGCGAAAAGACAGATTGGCCGCGGTTGGACGGGTCGCAGCGGGTTTGGCACATGAGATCAGGAATCCGCTCGGTGCAATGAGAGGCTCGATCCAAGTGCTCAAATCAAAATCTGGCCAGTCTCCGTCGCAAACCAATCTGATGGGAATAATCTTGCGGGAATCGGATCGCTTAAATGAGATCATTACAAATTTCTTGAAGTATGCGCGTCCCCAAACCAGTAGTTTTAATGACATCGATCTACGGGAGCCAATCAGGGACACATTCACGCTTTTGCAGCATAGCCCTGATGTTGCAGATAATCATATGCTCGAAATGGTGCTTCCCGACGAACCATTTCTGCTTTCGGCAGATGTTTCGCAACTGAAGCAAATATTTTGGAATCTGTCGAGAAATGCCATCCAGGCTATGGACGACGGCGGGACTTTAAATGTAGAACTTAGCCTTGCCGGTAAAAACCGGGCAAAGATCGTTTTTTCCGATACCGGCTGCGGAATGTCGCCAAAGCAAGTGGAGCAGCTATTTGAGCCGTTTTCAAAATCTACGACTGGCGGAACCGGACTTGGCCTATCGATCGTTTATCAGATCGTCCGGGATCATAACGGAACGATCAATGTAAGCAGCAAGGAAGGCAAAGGGACGACCATAACCATGTATCTTCCGATCGAAGGGGTAAAAGCTTCGGCTGAAGGACCGGAGCAACGACTCGCAAAGCCGACGGCTGATACAAATTTGGGAGAATATTTAAACGTAAAGCAAGATAAACATACAATTTCTTCTTGAACATTCGAGTGGTTTTTTGTGAAAATAGTATTAGTGACCCTCTTCTGGGTTTTCGAATCTACCCAAATCGCAACTTCCATATCATTTTCTTTTCGAGCCCCTTTTTCTAATGGCAAATATATTAATAGTTGACGACGAACAAAGTTACCGACAGCTTATCAGTTTGGTTTTTGAAGAGAGCGGTCATACGATCCGCACGGCCAAAAACGGGCGTCAGGGCATAGAACTCCTCGAAGAAGAGCCGGCAGAGGTAATAATCTCCGACGTGCGTATGCCGGACATGGATGGTATCGGGCTACTTCGCGAAGCTCGAAAAATCGCGCCGGATGTGGGTGTTGTTCTGATGACGGCCTTTGCAACCGTCGACACCGCACGCGAAGCTTTTATTCTTGGAGCGGATGACTTTATTCAAAAGCCATTCGACGTTGAAGAGTTAAAGCTCATTGTTACAAAACTCCTCGAGAAACAAGCCCTCATAGACGAAAACAGGGCCTTTAAGCGAGCCCAAAGAGAACGCGGAAGCGTAAAAAACATAATCGGTACATCTGACAAGATGCAAGCGATCTTTCAGATGATCGAGACAGTCGCGGAAGTACAGTCAACCGTTTTAGTCACAGGCGAAAGCGGAACTGGAAAAGAACTTGTTGCTCGGGCTATTCATGACCTCTCCCCGCGAAGTGAGAAACCGTTTATTTCCATAAATTGCGGCGCTTTCACAGAAACATTGTTGGAATCCGAACTCTTCGGATATGTAAAAGGGTCATTTACCGGTGCCAATTCTGATCGACAGGGCTTATTTGAAGCCTCCAACGAAGGAACGATCTTTTTGGATGAACTCGGTGAGATGAGCACGGCGATGCAGGTAAAGCTCCTGCGCGTGCTTCAGGAAAGAAAGGTGCGCCCCGTAGGATCGCACGATGAGATTTCGATCGATTCGCGCGTAATCGCTGCCACCAACAGGGACCTTAAGGCAATGACGGAAGACGGAAGCTTCAGGGAGGATCTGTTTTACCGGATATCCGTGATTCCAATATCTCTTCCCCCACTGCGGGAGAGAAGAGAGGATATACCTGAGTTGGTCGAACACTTTATAGATAAGTTTTGTAAGCAGACCGGCAAAGAGATAGGAATATCCGAAAAAGCGTCTCAAATGCTCGAAAGCTATGCGTGGCATGGAAATGTTCGCGAGTTAGAACACACGATAGAACGTGCGGTCGCATTGGAGAGAGAAGACGAGATCCAGCCGGAAAGACTTCCCGACAACATTACCAACTATAATCCGACCCGTATAAATGCTGAGTTTGATCTCCCGGAAGAAGGCGTGAATCTGGTAAGCCACCTTGGAAACCTCGAAAAGACCTATGTGGTCGAAGCTCTGCGTATGTCGGGCGGAAACCAAACCAAAGCCGCAAAGCTCCTTCAAATGCCCGTACGATCCCTCCGCCACCTTCTGGATAAACATAATATCCGCTCACTTTCGGCCCAAATGAGAAGTTCGGGCGATTAGGGATGTTTAACCTTAGGCACGCAAATTGCAAGTTTTTACGGCGGAGATTGGTCTCAACGCCAGAATGATTTGGCAGATTTGATATGAATGATAAAGGGTTCTCGCTAATTGAATTAATTATTGTAGTGGTTATTATCGGAATAATTGCCGCTATCGCTGTTCCAAATTTCCTTGCCGCACGAAGATCTGCCAGCCAGGCATCAGCCGTATCCAGCATTCGATTGATATCAAGCGCCCAGGAAACGTATCAAATAACTACCGGAACCGGTAATTTCGGTTCACTCGTTCAATTGCGGAATGACAGGCTGATCGACGATGTATTGGCAACGGGAGCAAAGAGCGGGTACACGTACAGCATTACAACCTTCAACTCGACCTCAACAAATCCTTCAGTCTTTAATGCTTATGCCAACGCCGCGATATTTGGGACTAGTCCGGTATCAACCGGATCCCGAAACTATTATGTCAACGAGTCCGGAACAATATATGAAAACAGTGCAGGTCAAGACAACCCGCCGGATGCCACCAGTAATACTGATCGAACTATTGTAAACGGAACCCCTCTGGCCAGGTAAACAGTATTACGTAATAGAAACAGTCTAAGAGAGCAGGGAACATTTCCCTGCTCTTTTGTTTTAGTCGAATTCCTTTTAGCCCGGTAACAGCCATGCAATTGTTTTTAAGCATAGACTTTAAAAAAGCGGAGGTTCTGACACTTTTCGTCACTTTTCGTTGCCGAAAACTGTTAAAAACCCTGATCTTTCGGCTTATAAGGTTTTACGCAACCGAGCGGTCGTTAGTGTAAACATTAAATATACGAGACTTACGAGGATTTTTCGGGTTTTGGCACACAGGTTGTATCAGTAACAGTGCCTGAGAAAGGTAGAAAAAGACTTAGACAAATAAAATTTTTAGGAGATTGTGAAAATTAAAATGAAAAATCAAAAAGGTTTCTCGCTTATCGAACTTTTAATCGTTGTTGTTATTATCGGTATTATTGCCGCTATTGCTATTCCTAACTTGCTTGCTGCACGTCGTGCTGCTAACGAAGCTTCGGCTGTATCGTCACTTCGTACCGCTCACGGTGCTCAAATGACATACCAAAGCACAGTTGGAAACGGTAACTACGGAACACTCGTTCAGCTTGGTGCTCAGCAATTGCTTGATGCTCAATTAGGTGCTGCTGCTGCTCAGAAGAGTGGTTACAACTTCGCTAGCTTTGAAGTTGCTCGTACATCCACCGCTCCGGCTGCATTCGCAATTGGTGCAACCC
>JABDJV010000329.1 GCA_013003295.1 Pyrinomonadaceae bacterium
GTCCAGACCATCTGCAAGACGAAGGATCGAGCTGAGTTTGTCAACCGTTTCGCGTTCGTCCTTTTCAAGCGAGGTGTAGTAAAAGTGTGAACTCTTTGGCAAAGCCTTTCGGTGATAGCGGGCAACATTCGCTATGATCGCCTTTTCGTCCTCCGAAAATCCGGTCATCTCCGAGTGTTTGATCAGATACAGCGAATGCTTGTGATGCGCCTCGTGAGAAATATGATAACCAACATCATGCAGAAGCGCAGCGGCGGAAAGCCACGTCCGTTGATGTCTTTTCAAATCGTAGATCGGTGCGAGTTCGTCAAAAATCTTCTCAGCCATCGTCGCGACCTGCAAAGCATGATTTTCTTCGTAGCCAAACCGCCTGCCGATAGCAAATACATCCCGTAATTTTAGATCGTCAACATCTGGTACCGGCGGCAGTGCTTCGGTTTCGATCTCACGCAAATGGTCTATTATCACACCTTCCCGGAGGGCGTAATCGCACGGCTCAAGCATTTCAATACCAAACGCCTTCATAACGCCTTCGAGAATCCTGCCGCCGGCGATAATTACCTCAGCCCGTCGCTCATTGATGATCGGGATCTCTGTTCGCTTAGCAAGATCCAGTTTTGCAAGAATCTTGTTCAATCCGATCAGCCTTTCGAGTTTGATCGAGGGCCTTGTAGTCAGTTCATTTTCCGATTGAAAATCAAGCAGTGCCGCTATACTCAATATCGTGCCTGATGTACCGGTCGAGATCTTCCAAGTTTCACCCTCAGTTTTTCGCCGCGGCTTTTCAAGGGCGAATCGGATCTCATTTCTCAGCGCCTTCAATTCTTTTTTCGATGGCGGATCCTTGCTTAAATGTCTTTCGGTTAGTCCAACTGCGCCGAGCTTCATCGAGAAGAGTTTCTTCGGCTCGCCGTTCTCCATTAGCGAGATCTCCGTGGAGCCTCCGCCAATATCTATATTTAATAAAGAACTGTCCTCCTTTCCGAAATACTGGGCGGCGGCAATACCGATCAATCTGGCTTCTTCAAGCGATGGCAGGACCTTTACTTGTACGCCTGTTTCCTTTTGAACTTTCCTGACGAATTCCGCAGCATTCTTGGCTTCTCTGACCGAAGCAGTGGCTACCGCAAGAATCGCATCGACCTCGCGCGTATCTGCGATCGATCGGAATCTTGAGATCGCTTCTACCGAGAGCGAAATGGCTTCGTCCGACAAATGATTCGTTTTCAGGGTTTCGTGCCCGAGGCGAACGCGTTCACGGTCGTGCGTGATCACGGTAAAGGAATCACTTGCCGCTGCTTCTACGATGGCTAATTTTAATGAATTCGAGCCTATGTCAATGGCCGCGAGTCTCTGAGTTTTCATCTTTTTGCTATAGTATGTCTTATCCCAAAAATCGTAAAAGGCAGAATATAAAAATTCGCTGTTAATAATTGTTTCTATCAGTATGAAAGTGAATAATGTAATGACAAAAAATGTAGGATTTTGCCGGGAAACCGATAATCTGGCAACAGCCGTCGGATTGATGTGGCAAAAAGATTGTGGAATTGTTCCCATACTCGATACGGAAGATCGGGTGATCGGCGTGATAACTGACAGAGATGTCAGCATTGCGGTAACAACCAGGAACCGGGCGCCGTCTGAAATATCGGCTGCGGCCATGATAATCGGCAAAACGATCACTTGCTCGAAAAATGATTCCATCAAAAACGTTCTAAAGAAAATGAGCAAGCATCAGATCAATAGGATTCCGGTCGTAACAAAGAAAGGCAGACTAAAAGGAGTGATATCGATAAACGACCTTTTACAAATGAAGAAATCGAAACGATTTGAAAGACAGATATTTAAAACCTTAAAAGCAATCGGAAAACCATCACCGATATTGCTAAGGGAGGTCTAGGGCCTCGAAAAGAGAAATATGAAAACGCTTTTCGTACTGCGTCATGCTAAGTCGAGTTGGGATTACCCGGAACTCGCGGATTTTGAGCGTCCTTTGAATAAACGTGGAAAAAAAGCAGCTCCGTTTATGGGTGATCTGATGCGCAGAAAAGGCCTGATACCCGAGTTTATACTTAGCTCATCGGCTAAGCGCGCCAAGCAGACCGCGAAATTGGTGAAAGCTTCGGCAGAGATCGAAAACGATATTCATTTCGATCGACAGGTATACGGTGCAAGCACGAATACCCTGCTTCATATCGTCGGTGAATTCGAAAATGGTCATTCCTCGGCGATGATCGTCGGTCACAACCCCGGTTTTGAGGGGCTTGTAGAAGTTTTGGGCGGCGAATATCAGCGAATGCCTACAGCCGCTTTGGCGGTGATCGAACTGGAAATCGATACATGGCATGAGACCGCCGCGGGCAAAGGGATTTTAGTCGAAATACTTCGTCCGAAGGAACAGATGTAGATTTAACACGTTGTTAATCCTTTTGTGATAACAAATTAAGCAACGTGTAATACGTTTGTTAATGATACGGGTTAAGATTTGCATCACCAACGCCGTTTTTCAATGAAGTAATGAGCCACTATATTTTAATTGTCGAAGACGAAGAAGATATCGCTGAGAATTTGCGCTATAACCTTGAGCGTGAGCGCTATCGTACGCGAATAGCCCAATCGGGAGAAAAGGCTCTTCGGCTTGCACTGGAAAAGAAACGGACTCCCAGTTTGATCCTGCTTGACCTGATGCTTCCCGGTATGAGCGGCATAGAACTTTGCAGGCGCCTTAGGCGCGAACCGACAACGAAGGATATTCCAATCATAATGCTTACGGCGAAAGCGACTGAGGCCGATAAGATATCGGGTCTGGACATTGGCGCCGACGACTATATAACCAAACCTTTCTCGGTTAAGGAACTATTGGCAAGGGTAAAGGCAGTGTTGAGACGAGTTGATTCGGAAACCGTTCAAAAATATGAAGATGACAGAATTACCGTCGATTTCATAGATATGCGGGCTTTCTGCAGCGGTGAGGAGGTAAAACTCACAAGAAAAGAATTCGCGCTTTTGACCTACCTGACCAAAAATACAAGTCGCGTCGCAACCCGCCAGAATCTACTTGATAATGTTTGGGGATACAGCTATTTCGGTGATACCCGCACACTCGACGTTCACATAAGGCGTTTGCGTCAAAAGCTGGGAGAATGCGGTAAGAGTATTGAAACGGTCGTTGGCGTAGGATATCGATTCGTTGGGTTTAAGAATAAATAATTTTTTCAACAGCCTCTGAAAAATGGTTACAAGCTCCGTGGTTCAAAACGAAGATCAAGGTCAAAATTTAACCAATATTCTAAAGACCATCCGCGAGGGAATAATAATCGTGGATGAATCGCTGAGAATCGTAACCGCCAATAACGCCGCGACCAAAGCGTTTGAACGTAATCAGGAAAACCTCGCGCGAAAGCGTTTGAGCGAAGTGGTTCGCGAGATATCAATTCACGACGCCTTTGAGCGAGCGCTGTTTGTCGGAAAATCGACAGAATTCATCGTTAAGATCCTGCTATTCAACGAACGCATTTTTGAGGTAAAAGTTTCGCCATTCGAACTAAACGGAGAGAATTGTGCGATCGGTGTTTTCTACGATATTACAAAAATACAGCACCTTGAAAAAGTAAGACAGGAGTTCCTCTCAAATATCTCCCATGAGCTCCGAACACCTTTAACGTCGATCATTGCCTTTGTAGAGACCCTTGAAAACGGTGCGATCGACGATCCGAATAACAGCGATCGATTCCTGGGTGTTATCAGAAAAAATGCCGAACGGATGCACTTGCTGATCGACGACATCGCCGAGCTCTCTTCAATTGAAGCAGGAATCGTAAAGATCGAACCCAGACAGATCGATCTCAGATCGTTTATACGGGAAGTACTTATCAGCTTTTCAAAACGTGCTGAAAAACGGGGAATCGTGCTTGAGAATGAAGTAGCTGAGGATGTCTTTGTGACAGCGGATACGGTAAGACTCGAGCAGATGCTCGTGAACCTTATTGATAACGCGATCAAATTTACCAGTAAATATGGCACAATAACGATCGACTGTGCGCGCAACGAAATGTATGATCTGATCACCGTATCTGACACCGGCGAAGGCATCGTAAAGGAACACCTGACCCGGATTTTTGAGCGATTTTACCGTATCGATCGTGCCCGCTCGCGTGAGGTTGGCGGCACTGGTTTAGGACTCGCTATCGTCAAACATTTGGCTCGCCTTCACGATGGCAGTGTCCGCGTCTCATCGGTTCCGGGCGAGGGTTCGACCTTCACGATCGAGCTTCCCAGACACACATCCGGCCAATAAATTCCGGCACCCGGGGTCAAACTCAAAATTTTTCCGCACACGCCAAAACTGTGCTATAATAGGGTTATCTAAACAGAATGGGCAGAAGGCAGATTACACGTAAGTCTGCTACCTCATTGCTCCCGAAGCATTATATCGATTGGAGGAATTTATGGAACTTAATGTTGGGCAGAAAGTTGCCTACCCGAATCAAGGCGTGTGTATGGTCGAAAACATCGAAAATAAGACTATCGGTGAAAACAAGATGAAATTCTATTCGCTGAGAGTGCTCAGTGATAATTCGACCATATTTGTACCTATGGATAACGCCGAGGCGGTCGGAATTCGACCGATTATCGGAAACAAACAGTACAAAACGCTTTTGGGTCTCTTAGCGGAAGATTTTGAGAATGTATCAGATGATTGGAAGGTCAGATCGCGAGAATTTAATGAAAAGCTCCAATCCGGGGATATTTTTGAAGCCGCTGATGTTCTGAAAAAACTTACCTATTTGAGCAGCGAGAAGAAATTGTCGTTTAGAGAGCAAAGTTTATTGGAAAAGGCAAAATTTCTAATTGTTTCCGAATTGCGAAATGCGGATTTGGGGACAGAAGGAAAACTCGAGAAGAAAATCGATGACCTGATCGAAAGCGCTTGCAGCAATCATCAAGACGATGATGAGGAAATTGTAGCGACTGCGGCCTCCGGACATTAAGATTTCGCAGAGTAACAGAAAAGATTCTTGCGGTTGGATATCAGCCTCAAGAATCTTTTTTCGTGTAGCTCTTTCTTACAACTGTTTTGATATTCCCCCGCACATTAAAATCGCCTTCAATCTCCACCCTCAGCGGATCACAGGCAGCGACAAAATCATTCATGATTACGTTGACAACATGCTCGTGAAAGATCTTTATATCGCGGAAGGAATTTATGTAAAGCTTCAGGCTCTTGAGCTCGATGCACCTTGCGTTTGGCACGTACTTTAATTTGACCGTCGCAAAATCGGGGAAATCCGAAAACGGGCAGATCGCCGTAAATTCCGGGATCTCAAAATCTATCCAAATCTCACTCCCGGTGAATTCATAATCAAATGTATCCAGCGGATAAAGATCCATCTCGTCACGCGACGTCGATTCGATTTCTAGTTTCTGCTGATTCGTTGGTGATAGTTCCATTTTGTTTTACCGTCGATAGTCGTAATCGTTTCCAAAGAAATAAGAATTTAACCCAAACTAAAAAAGAACACAATCCACCGATTACCGGGCCGGCACTTGTGTTCTTGATCTGCTGCACGAAAACTTACTAATTACTCTGGCAACACGTCTCATGACCAGGTGAAGTTTTCGCGATCTGAACTTCGCTCGAATCGCAACAGGATGCACCAACTTCCTCCTTCACCGCACCTACGTATTCGCTAACCTTGTCGCTGCAATCACACGAGTTTGTCTCGTCAGCGCTTTCAAGATCCTGGAGAACGACAAAAGCCTCCCATTCGTTTCCATCCGGATCCCTTACCCAGGTCTTATCCTGTTTTGCATAACAACAATTTACATCCATTTCGTCGACAGTTATCAATCCTTTCTCTTCCCACTGCTGCTTGAACTTCAAAACATCTTTGGTGGATTCCACTTGAAGCCCCAAATGTGAAAGTGATCCGCCGGTGCTGAAATCGACCTCGTTCAAAACCAGGTTCAGAGGCGGATTCGAAATGTCAAATTTTGCATAACCGGTTTTTGCCAACTCTCTCTGAGAATTGGAATCTTCTTCACGATCCGATTGTGACCGTTTGTTCCCTTTGATGAATTTAACCGGATCGGAACCAAGCATCTTCCCGTAAAAACCTACGCTCCTGTCGATATCCTTAACGTTTAACGAAATATGAACTTTCATTTCCCTACTCCTGTTTTATAATTTGATATATGCTTATACATATATGTTAAGACGAATATATTCTTTAATCCGTATATTGTCAAGACATTTCTTCTGATTTTTGTTATTATGGTTGCCATGAGCAAGACGAATTTGTTACAGGATTTAGAGACCTTTTACACGGCTTTGGCCGATAAGACACGTCTGCGGCTTCTGAATTTGATCCGTGATGAGGAAGTCTGTGTTTGTTTTTTTGTTGAAGCCCTGGGGGAGAGTCAACCAAAGATATCTAGGCATCTCGCTTACCTTAGAAAGGCGGGTCTTGTCTCGACGCGAAAAGAAGGCAAATGGGTTCATTACAAAATGGTGCCGCCCGAATCACCTCATATAGCGGAGATTCTAAGCGAGACTCTCGAGTGTCTTAAAACACAGACGGAAATGCAGCAAGAACATGAAAGGCTTGTGGAGGCTTGTTTGACGATCGAGATGCCGGTTACTATCGCAAAGGCACCGAAACCGGACACATTCGCGGAAACAGATTTGTATGTTAAAGAAGATGTGGAAGTCGAAGAGCTGGAGACTTATCTACTTTGATCTGCAGCTGCGCGCTCCCTGTACGGACAATGCCGGCACGCGTTTTCGCAGCAATAGCCTCTTTTGAGCAAATAGTGCTCGGTTAGGACCATAAGCCCGTCTTCGAAGTAGAAATCCACACCCTCTACAAATTTATCTGAAGCCGCGCCGGACATATTCTCCCTAAGATTTTTCATATAGAACCAAGAATTCTTTATTTCCCGCCGCACCTAAGATCGGCGATTGGATCATGTCTAATACCCTGAATCCGGATTTCTTCGCAAAATCGTTCAATGAAGAGACCACCTCCTGATGTTTCCCGGGATCGGTTACGACTCCTCCTTCGCC
>JABDJV010000337.1 GCA_013003295.1 Pyrinomonadaceae bacterium
AATTTGTAGTGATTGAGAGTATGAAAAAGCTGGTGAATGCAAAATCGGGAAAAAGTAATCAATCGGAGCGTAAACGCAGGTGAATTTATGAAATATCTTCTGATTTCTTTGATAATCATGTTAATGCTTTTGCCAACGACGCTTGTCGCGCAGGAGTCATCGGTCGCGGCATACAAGAACGCAAAACTGCCCATTGACCAGAGAGTTTCGGATCTTTTAAGAAGGATGACTCTTGAGGAGAAGGTTGGGCAGTTAAACCAGCTTAGCGGTGGTGTCCTGACCGGCCCGGCGGCGGCAGGCGATGCCGGTCAGCAGGCAAAGCTGAATCTTGTAAGACAAGGCAAAATGGGTTCGTTTCTCAATGTCTTAGGCGCCAAAGAAACCGGTAATGTCCAAAAAATTGCCGTCGAAGAATCGCGGATGGGAATCCCGCTTTTGTTTGCTTACGACGTAATTCATGGTTACAAGACCGTATTTCCGATTCCGATCGCCGAGGCAAGCTCATGGAATCCCGCCGGCGCGGAACGCGCCGCTTCGATTGCTGCGAAAGAGGCGGCATCCGCGGGGTTACATTGGACCTTTGCTCCGATGATGGACGTTACCCGCGAACCCCGCTGGGGAAGAGTGATGGAAGGTTCGGGAGAGGATCCGTATCTTGGTGGGGTTTTTGCGGCGGCTCGCGTTCGCGGCTTTCAGGGAACGGAATTCACAAACGAAAAAATCATGGCCTGCGTCAAACATTTTGCCGCTTATGGAGCACCGGAAGGCGGACGCGAATACAACACGGTAGATATTTCGCGCTACGCGCTTTGGAATTATTATCTGCCTCCTTACAAAGCTGCGGTGGAAGCCGGGTCGGCGACAGTAATGAACGCCTTTAATATCGTCGACGCGGTTCCGGCAAGCGGAAATCACTATTTGAACAGAACCGTACTGAGAGACAAGTGGGGCTTTAAAGGGTTTATTGTTTCCGATTGGGGCTCGTTTGGCGAAATGATCGCGCACGGCTATGCGGCCGATGACGCCGATGCCGCAAAGAAGGCGCTCATGGCGGGTTCCGACATGGATATGGAATCAAGAGTGATGCAAAAGGAGATGGCTGACTTGGTGCGTAACGGAAAGGTGCCCGCGAGAGTCCTCGACGAGGCCGTCGGAAGGATACTCTATTGGAAATTTAAGCTAGGACTATTTGAGGATCCCTACAAGTATTCAAACGAGGCACGTGAAAAGGCGACTCTGCTGACCGATGAACACCGCCGTTTGGCGCGTGAAGCCGCCGCCGAATCGATGATTCTGCTCAAAAATGATGGCGGCATTCTGCCAATTTCAAAAACAGTAAAGAATGTACTTGTGACAGGGTATCTTGCCGAGTCGCAGGAGGATGTCCTTGATTTTTGGAAGGGCCATGGAGACCACAAGGACACGATAACAATACTCGAAGGGATTAAAAAGAAGCTGCCTGGGGCGAAGGTAAGTTATTCAAAGGGTTATAACTCAAAGGTTTATGATGACAGCTTCTACGCATTCAATAACATCAAGAAGACAGATGAGAAAAGACCGTCTTCGGCGCAGCTGGTCAGTGACCTCAGGGCGAAGGCCGCATCGGCGGATGTGATTATAGCGACGATTGGCCTAACAGGAAGGGTCGCTGGTGAGGCCCGCAGCCTCGCCGATATAAACCCGGATCCGGAGCAAATGGCGATGCTTAAGGCCTTGAAAGCGACGGGTAAGCCATTAGTAGTTGTTGTTCAGGCAGGCCGCCCGCTGATCCTGACCGATATCGACAAGAACTATCCGGCGATCTTGAACGCTTGGATCGGCGGTACGGAACACGGTAACGCAGTTGCGGACATTTTGTTTGGAGATGTTAATCCATCCGCTAAGACAACGATCTCTTTCCCCTATGCGCTTGGTCAGATCCCGATCTATTACAACCGTTACAATACCGGCCGGCCGCACAAGGATGGTCAGGAAGGCCCCGATCGCTTCTGGGTCGCACGATACAGGGATATCCCAAACGAACCGCTCTATCCGTTTGGCTACGGTCTGAGCTACTCTAACTTCGAATACAGCGGAATGAAGCTTTCCAAGAACACAATGAACCAGAACGAAAAAGTCGTTGTTTCTGTAACCGTCAAAAATAGCAGTAAACGTGCGGGCCGCGAGATTGTCCAACTCTATATTCGTGATCTCGTCGCCTCGCGGGTCCGCCCACTAAAGGAACTCAAAGACTTCAAGAAAGTGGAAATTAAAGCGGGCGAAAGTAAAACTGTTACATTTGACCTGCCGGCAGAAAAGCTTGGGTTTTATGACGAAGAGGGCAATTGGCTGTTGGAAACCGGGGCTTATAAGGTATTTGTGGGTCCAAACTCTCGTGATGTTCAAGAGGTTGGTTTGACGTTAGAGTAAACATTATGAAAAACAAAGTAGTCGCTGGTGGAGAGAGCGGCGTGCTAAGTGCTGCGATCATGGCTTATACGATAAGTGAATTACGCGTCTTGTCCGGGGGCGGCCGTTTGGAGTAGTCAAAATGATTGGAATTAATGACGGTAACGGAACTATAGTCTTCGATAATCGTAAACACAAAAGGCGAATTCGAACGATTTAAGGCATCCGGAAAATCGGAAACATTGCAAGGGATCTTGAGACAAACAACGTTCTTTTGTTTTTTTATTCAAACTTAATCAAGGATTGATACGAATGGCTAAGCGGATAAACCTCAGTAAGATAAACGTTGCGCGTTCGAGCACCATCCGCGACATTAACCGCCGAATAATTTTAAACTACGTGCGCGAGGAAGGACCAATCTCGCGAGCTGAGATTGCGAGGTCCACAGATCTTCAGCGATCGACGGTTTCTTTAATTGTTGATGAGCTGACACACGCCGGGTTGGTTCAAGAGGTATTCGGTGAGTCTTCAGGAGGGCGTCCGCCAAGGCTGCTGTCATTGAAATCGGGAGTAGCGATCGCCCTTGGAGTTCAAGTTGGGATAAAGCGTACTATCGTTGGAAGAAGTGATCTGAGCGGAAAGCTGATCGAACATAGAGAGTTCGCTACCAACCGCAACTATTCCAAATCTCTTGAGAAAATTGTAAAAACTTGCAAAGAATTTATTAAAGCCTCCGGCAACACCGTCGAAGGAATCGGTCTAAGTCTTCCGGGCCTTGTTGAATCATGGGATGGAAAAGCATTGAGAATCCCGCGTCTTAACTGGGATCATCCCAAAATGGTGGAAGATATTAGTGGGCCGACCGGACTTCCGGTGAAAGTGGAAAACGATGCCAATGCGGTGGCACTTGCAGAAGTATGGCATGGGCGGCCCGAGATTAGGAGTTTAAGAAATTTTATTGTTGTCTTGATAGATAACGGGATCGGAACCGGTGTAGTATTTGACGGACAGATATATCGAGGAAAACGGGGAGTAGCCGGAGAATTTGGGCATATGAGAATTGGGTCGGACGCCCCGAGCGTTTGTTCGGCGGGTAATGACGACTGCTGGGAGGCTTTTGCCTCCGAGCGGGCAGCTCTTGCGCGATACCGGTCATATGTAAAGGATAATAACGGCCAGTCAGATATCGACTTCCCGGGTTTGGTAAAACTGGCGCTGGAAGATGACCCAAATGCGGTAAAAGCGTTGAAAGAAACGGCTCACTATATCGGAATCGGGATTTCAAATCTTATCCAGGGATTGTCGCCGGAAGTGACCATCGTTACCGGAACCATCGTCGGCGCATGGTCACTCGTTTCCGATGAAATCCAAAAGGCTGCCGAAAATGCGATCTGCAACAAATATCCTCCGGTAACGATAATGCCGTCAACACTTGGAGAATATCCATCTTTGATGGGAGCTCTGAGCCTTGTGCTGGTAGACAAATTTGCATCGGTTTCTTAGATCTTGATAAAGATCCTGCGCCGATACAAGAGCCACATCAAAAATAGCCAAAAACCAACGAAAAAAAGTGCGTAGGCAAGCGACGCATTTGCCGGAGAAAATAACGGCGTGAAGATATGATTAAAGATCCACGTCTTTATCGAAATGGCCTCAGCTTGCCCATTCGTGACTCGTACGGTGTCCAAAAGACGGGCGGTCAGCTCGGCACCGGTGTACAGAGCCAACGCATTCATTCCAAATATTATAAACGGCTTCGACCAGAGTTTGTATCCTTGAAGATCTATCAGCCAGATACAAGCTCCGAGAAAGCAGAGCGCAGCGCCCGATGTGTAAACAACATAGGAGCTCGTCCAAAGCGCTTTATTCAGCGGAAACCAGAAGGACCATATCCACCCGGTTGCCAGCAAGACCAAACCAAAAAAGAATATCCCGCTGACCCGCTCCGTTTTGGTTCTATCGGTTTTGAGCCAGCTGCCGCACAAAACGCCGCTCAGCGTTGTTGCAACCGCCGGGATCGTGCTCAGAATTCCCTCAGGATCGTAGACCTTTCCAAGCTTCCATATGTGTGCCTCGCCGAGAATATATCTATCAAGATAGGCAGATAAATTGCAGGCTTTATCGCTAATCGTCGCGACCTCACAGCCAGGAACAGTACCAAAGCTCATCAGGAGCCAATAGATCACAAGCGCGGCGATAGCAATGATAGTTTGCTGTTTCCAATTTGTATAGAGGAAGATCAGTGAAACAATCAGGTAGCAGACTGCGATTCGCTGCAGCACCCCGGGAATTCTAAGCGTTGAAAGTTCGAAATACGGAAACGCGTTTATTAAAAGGCCAAGTCCAAAAATGACCGCAAATCGCTTAAAGATCTTTTTGTATATCTTCGCGCCGATTCCATTCTTGATCCTTTTTCCGAGTGCAAACGAAATCGAGATCCCGACGATGAACAAGAAAAAGGGAAAGATCAGGTCCGTCGGGGTTAATCCGTGCCAAGGTGCGTGCTGGAGCGGCGGATATATCGAAGACCAATCCCCCGGATTGTTTACAAGCACCATCCCGGCAATTGTGAGCCCGCGAAACACGTCGAGCGACATCAGACGATCCCGGGCGATTTTATCTGTGACTTTGTTTTCTGAGATAGTGGGCTTATTTTATCACTTTTCTGGTTCAGACAAAGAAAATCCCGGTCTCCGATTCTCCATTTTGTTTGGAGAAAGAGCCGGGAAAAACTTTTCGTTTTCAATATCTTAGAAATCGGCTTGTGAATAATAAACCGGAACACGCCTAAAACCTACAGTTCTTTTTCTCCAATACGGACTAAACTTCGAATACATTACGCCGCGGCTTGAAGATGCGTGATAAAAGCCTTTCTTATCGACGACTATTCCAACATGTCCTAAGCGGTTAAAGAACACAAGCGTTCCAAATTCATAGCGGTCGTCTCCGTATACTTTATCGAAAGTTCTCCAGAAATGGCGCGCACTCGTTCGGGTAAATGGAATTCCTGATTGTTGAAACACTTTCCAGACAAACCCAGAACAATCGTAAGAACGCGGGCCGCTTGTTCCTAATCGGTAGCGAATTCCGAGTTTGGAACGTATAGATTGCATCATCATCGCTCTGGTTGTAGCGCGGTAAGCAAAGGCGCGCCGCTTCACAGCCCGGGTTTTTGCTTTTGTTGAAGCCGTTTTCTTAACGAGCGATTTAGAATCTTGTGTGCGTTTTCTGATTATTAATTCGTTTGTCAGGCTCGGTCGGCTGGTTTTTGGTGAGCGGGGATGTTGGACGGTTGGCCGGGTCGATTTATCTTTTGCTGTGGCTTCCTTAGACGAAGACTTCTTTTCTTCTTCTACAACCCGTTTCCTCTGAGCGCTTGTTTCGCTTGCAAATGATACCAGCGCCAGGGTCATACAAAACGAGATAATACTCACTTTCTTAAAACTAACTAAAAAACGCATAATTACTTATTTCTGGTAGGAAAGTTACGGAATGAAGTGAATTTCTCCACCTTCTTTAAAAAACGGCCATAACCCGTTAAATTCCAAAAAGTTCTTTGGGCAAGAACTTCAATACTGATTAAATTTTTATATTTTTGCTAAAACGACCCTAAGAGTGTCTCTTATGCGCGTCTTAAATGCAAATGGAGATGCGTGTTTTATTGGTGTTCAGGGTCGTTTGAGCTGTTTGTGGTCCGGCTTGTGACGAGCGGGATATGATTGTCATTTCAGCCAATTCCAATATGACGGAGCTTTCACACCGCCACCAGATTCGAAAAGGCGTCTACCGCCAACACTTCTCCACCGTTCCTTTGCGTTCCCTAGTTGTCCTTTGGATGTTTAAAGTACACTCGCAATAGCAGCGGGTTTCCTTAAACGTGTCTTTCAAGGTAGAAAAATGGAGCTGTGCTTGGCACAACTCCATTCTTCAAAATGCATTTAGACCTATTTGCTAAGCGGAGAAAGATTCTCCACATCCGCAGCCGCCGGTTGCATTCGGATTTTCAAACGTAAAGCCCGAGCCCATCATATTTGATGTGTAGTCGATCGTGATTCCGTTTAAATACTGACCGGAAAACATATCTACAAAAAGTCTCACACCTTCCTGCTCAAAAATGTGATCGCCTTGTTTTGACTCTTCTTCAATGTTCAGGCTGTATTGAAAACCCGAGCATCCACCCGGCACGACTCTTACACGGAGTCCGGCGGTTTCGGGTAAATCCTCTTCACCCTGCATAAACTTATTTATTTCGGCCGCCGCCGTCGGCGTGACCGTTAATTCAACATTCGGAGCTGCTACAGCTGACATATTCTTTTATATTCTCCTCAAATAAAAATAGCTAGATTCAGTAAAAATTGAATCTTTACATTAATTTCAATTTTACAAAAATCTTGGAAACTAAACAAGTACAGTTTTTACGGTGCTTTCGACATTATCACCAATTCCGGCTTCATCGCTTCGATAGAAACCTGGCGCGCGACCTCTTCGGCTACATGCCGAAATGCTTCGGACTGCGGTGAATCTGGATGCGAGATCGTCACCGGGATACCGGAATCTCCACCTTCGCGCACTTCCAGCCCAAGCGGAACTTCACCGAGGAAGGGAATACCGTGCGTTTCTGCAAAATCGCTTCCGCCGCCCTCTCCAAATATGTTGTAGCGCTTGTCCGGCATATCGGGCGGCACGAAATATGACATATTTTCAATAACGCCGAGCGCTGGCACGGCGACTTGCTCAAACATTTTCAGCGCGCGGGTTACATCCGATAGCGAGACTTTTTGCGGCGTCGTTACCAAAACTGCCCCTTGAACCGGAACCAGTTGCGCCAACGAAAGTTGGACATCACCAGTTCCTGGCGGCATATCGACGATCAAATAGTCAAGCTCACCCCAGTCAACATCGCTTAGAAACTGCCTGACGACACCATGAAGCATCGGTCCCCGAAGAACCATCGGTTTATCAGCCGGAACTAAAACGGCCATCGAAATCAGTTTTATACCGTGAGCCTCGATCGGCATGAGCTTATTTTCAGGACCAACCTGGGGCTGGTTTTCACCTGCGCCAAGCATCATCGGAATGTTAGGGCCATAAACATCTGCGTCCATTAGTCCGACTTTCGCACCATTTTCGGACAGCGCGATCGCCATATTTACCGCTACTGTCGATTTCCCGACACCGCCCTTGCCGGAGGAGACAGCGATTATATTCTTAACTCCCGGAACCGCGACATTATTCGCAATGCCCCGGCCTTTTGGTACCTCAGCGT
>JABDJV010000344.1 GCA_013003295.1 Pyrinomonadaceae bacterium
TATATATTCCGTCCTCAAACCAATAAAAACGAATCGGATACCAATTATTGAAACCATTCGGATCGGAAGGCAAAAGACTCGTATGCCCATCCTTCAAAAGAGCAGTAACCTGCATCATTCTGACAATAATTTTTTCGGGTGAAAGAATTGGAATTTCTAAATCAAGACGTTTAACCACGCTTTGAAATTCTTCGCGGGAGATTTTCTTATATGGATTTGGATGGGTTCGCTCAATCGTTTTAACAAGAAACTTTATATCCTCACGCCATTGGTTTACTGAAATCGGGGGCCGACTTTCGATCGTTGTTTTCTCTTGAGAGACTGCGGGAAGCGTAAAGAGTATAAATATACATAATATTGAACGATAAATCGGTAAAATGCATTTCATCATGAGCTCCTTCACTGGTTTGAGATGCTAAGACGCCAATGTCTTTGCTTATAGTAAAATCAGCGTATTTTGTAAAATCGGTGCATTCTTAGTCTTTTGCTAATTGAAATGAAGTGATCAACCCAATTGGAAAGCTGGATTTGCACCGAAGTGAATGGCGGGAGTGGAAGAAAGATACTTTGATTCACTTTTTATTTATTTTCAATTTTTTCAATTGTCGAGCAGCGTTTCTGTTCTTGGGATTGAGCTCCAAAGATTTCTCGTAGAAATTGATCGCGAGTTGCTTGTCGCCGTTTATCAAATACCCTTCCGCCAGACTGTCATAAGCATTGGATGAATTGGGAAATAATTCTGTATTTAGTTTGAAAAATTCTATAGCCAGATCTACCTTTCGGTAAAAAATCTTCATGTACCCAAATCGATTTAACCTTCCTTCGATATTGAGGTATTTATTAACCGGATCATTTTTATACGCGATCAAAGTGGTTTTGAGTGATTTGAAATCTTTGGTTTGCTCGGTTTCGGTTAATAAATCGTCTAAAGATTTTTGAGGGTTATATTCGAGGATCGCTTTAAATGGCGTATCGATATTATTAGCATAATCGGCAAAAGTGGCTTCAGCCGCAACATCAGGAGCTTTCCATTTACGTGTATCCCTCGGATCTACATCCTGCCACCATAGCGTTGAAACTCTAACCGTTAATTTACTGTTTGGAAGCTTAAATGGCCGAGCATCGCCATAATGGTTGGGACCTGCTCCCGTGGGTTCACCCACAAAGACGGCGTTTGTATATTTTTCTAATTCATTGACTAAATTTTGAGCCGCCGAAAAAGTCCTTCGCCCGATAATCACGAAAAGTTTCCCTCTTTTGTCTATCTTTTCCAATTGAATTAATCCTCTAATAATGGCCACGTTTAACCCACTACTTCCGCCGCCATTTGACCTAATATCCAAAACGAATTTCTCAACATCATTGGATTTTGCAAAGACAACAACTTCCTCAAAAAACTGACGTAGCGTTTTGTTCTTTTTATCCAGGATATTATTCAGCTGGACATACAAAAGACGATTTTGTTTTAAATACTCAAACCAAAATCTCTCATCTTTTTTTAGCCAAATGGGAGTTGGATTTGAAGAAGAATTCCGGGCATGGATCCAGCTGATCTTTGAACGGTCAATATCTTTATCTAATATCAATTCCGTGGTAAAGGTTTTACCATCTTTTTCGATCTCAAAGGGGGTTTTCTCTATATCGTTCGTAATTTTCAAAGCCTGCAAAACTTCGGGCGAAATTAAATAGTTGGGAACCCAGGTTTTTAGGCGAAATTCATTGTTTTTGCCGATTGAAATATAAGGCTTTATCTTTTCAATTACTTTTTCAATTGGAGTATCGCCAATTTTTAGAATTCTGGCGCCGAGGAGGTTTTTATACTCAGGACTCGTCGATTGGACAAAGACCCCGTCTTTAAATACATAAAGTACAATCGGCAGCCGGTTAAACTTAGCTTCGCGATCAAAAACAGTCCAGAGCGTTGTGTGCCCATCTCCAATCTTCGCAACGATCTTTCCAAACTCCATTATCGCCTGATTTCTTGTCAGCTTTGGGAGTTTTTCCTTTAATTCATCAACGGTTGCTTCAAATTCTTTTTGCGAAATCGTGTGGAATAGATTTTTGTGTCTCTTCGGCATTTCGCGCGCCAGAAAATGTAGATCTTCTTGCCACTTTTCGAGTTCCGTTTTTTGCTTCATTCCGGCGTGGTTTAATGTGCCGAGTTTTGAATACTGGAGATTAGGGTCTTGCCCAAAAACTGAAAATACGGCTACTAAAATAACCGTAGAAAAGGTGGCATATCGGATTATTGTCCGACTGAAAGATCTTACGCTCATAATTACTTTTATTCTCCCCCGCTTTCGATAAATGCGAATAGACCATTATCCAAGATTGGTCCTAAAACTCTATCGGATTTGTTTAGTTTTGTATTGGAAGATTGGAGCAATTTTGTATTGAAATCGTATATTTTCGTTCAGAAGAAGCTAATTTCTCTCTGAACGGTATTTCGAAGGCGTTTTTCCGGTGTAAAGCTTAAAGAGATTCGAGAAATGACATTGATCATAAAATCCCACCGAAATAGCAATCTCAGCTATGGATTTTTTGGTATCTATTAATTGTTCCGCTGCATTTTCCAAACGGATTTGACGAATGTATGTTCCAATCGAACAGTTATATTTTTTCCGAAAAACACGGGAAATATGGGATGGATGAAAGCCGACTGCTGTAGAAACCGCAGATAAACTAATCGGCTGGGCAGAATATGCGTGAATAAATTCTATTACATCATTTAACCAATAAGGATCGCCTGATACAAACGGTTTTCTGGTTTGACGGGCGACGATCCCTAGTAATTCCAGAAATAATCCCTCAATAGCAATCTCGGTTGCACTATCAGAAATCCTTAATTCCTGCCGAATTCGATTAATGATCGCAAAATATTTCCCTTTTTGAATTTGTCGTGTCCGACGAAAAACATCGGGAAGCGAATAAAAATCACTCAGCCTCTTTGGTTCTACTTCAAGAATGAGGCAATGTGCTCCAACTCGATCATATTTGTTACTGTGATATTCCCCCGCAGGTTTGATCAACAGACTATGCGGATTACATTCATAATTGCGACTGTCGATATTTTCAATGTAATATCCTTCTAAAACGCAAGCGATACTAGCACGCTGGTGACCGTGCCGACATAATGATAAATTGGGTTTGTGCTTAGTCTCCGTGAGTACAAATCCATTTTTCTCAAATTTGGTCAGGCTCTTCCCTAGTGTAGCCGGGGTGTAAATCTTCATAACCATAAAACTATTTAGTATCTAATAGTGACATTTTATCACTTTGCTTGGGAATTTAAGATTCGGGCAATCGATCATCGTAGACTAAGAAAAAAGTTACAAGGGACTTTTCTCTAAATTTACGAAG
The DNA here is from genome assembly GCA_013003295.1 of Pyrinomonadaceae bacterium. Taxonomy (GTDB): domain Bacteria; phylum Acidobacteriota; class Blastocatellia; order Pyrinomonadales; family Pyrinomonadaceae; genus Aridibacter. The sequence continues at coordinate 3,361 of JABDJV010000344.1, forward strand.
CGTCAGAAGAAATAAAAATCTTGTAGAGAGATTTTCGGGCCGCTTAATAAGAATGCGCGATTTAAACGCAGTATCGGTTTTTGTATGACGAAAGGAATACCTGGATTCTTTTCGTTACCAATACGATACCAAAAACTGAATAATAATGAATAGAATTGACTAACTATGGTTAATCACACACGGCGTAAACTGTTGATTTAATTGCTACTACCGAATAGTTATCGAAGTTCTTAAATTACCTTGCGCATGACTGGCAGTCATGAGGTCAGGGGTTCGATCCCCCTCGGCTCCACCAATAGAATCAATAACTTACAGGCACTTGTGAAGATGCCTGTTTTTCTTTTTGCACATATGCTGTACATTAGCTCACAGCCTAAGGATAAACGCTCAGAAAACGCGAATTGAAGGAGGCATTGCTCTCACTACAATGCCTCCGTTGTCTTAATTACCCACTACGGACTAAGACAATCCGCTCGCAGGGCGCGAGTGGAATCTTAATATGATTCATTTTATGGGCAAACCCTCCGTCTCCTGAAAATCCCGCAGTTTAATCCTCAAAAGCCGCCGGTCTTTAACACCCTGAATTTCCATGTATGATCTTCCATCAGAAGTCGGCTGTACGGTTAGCGGAGGCTGCCAGACATTCCCGCCGTCGGTCGATACCTGGCCGATGTAATCGAGCCCCTTTCCTGAAACTTTGCATTTCGACCCCTTGCAGATAACCGAACTGATCTCCGGGATCCTTACAAAGGTCTGTTTGATCGTATACCAGTCCGAATCTCCTCTTACTCTGTCTTTGATTCGAAACTGAAGCCGTCTTCCGGCGAGAAACTGTTGGTGCTGCTCACTTAAGGTGAAGTTTATTCTTAGGTTGAATGAATCAAGCACTTCAAAGGTTGGTTGTGGAAGTGCATTTTCGCCAACCTGCCCATTTTCGATCCTTGTTTCAATATTTGTGTTCTCGGCCTTGAAGCCGTAATCGGCGAGTATCGATTTAACCGAAACGGTCATCTTTTCCGTAGCGACCGGGACAACCGGATATTCCTTAAGATCAAAGCGGGAGCGATTTGATGATTTTGGATCCGCTACCACAAGGGCGGCGATTTCCTTTTTCTCATCTACATTGATCGCGGGTCTGGCGGGTTTTACTTCAAACTTTTTTGGGTATTTATATTGTCTGTTCCCGACCAAACTCAATTCGAGCGAAACGGTTTTTGAAAGAATAATGTCGTCCGGGTTTTGAAACAGGAACACCTTTTTCGTGTTACCGGGCGGCTGATTGTTTTGTGTGGAATTATCAAGCACCGCCGGTTTGCCGTCGACAACAAGAGCGGTGATCTGCTCGATCCTCTGTCCTTCAACGGTGACCCCTTTATCACCTTTGTGAACTCCCAGGTTGGTGATCTCAGGAGGCGCAGCGTAAAGATTTATCTGTTTGTTCTGAGGCTGTTGGTTATTTCCGTAGGCACGGAACTCAAGGGTCCCCTGCCCGGGTTGGAAATGGGTTGTGTCGATCTCGAACCAGGCTTCGGTTCCGTCGCGGTTAAATCTAAGAGGGTTGGCCGTCGCATTTGCTATAAATGTAAACTCGCCGCCAAACGAGGGTTTGTATTTTACCGACTGAAGACAGCGTGTGCTTCCCTGACTGTTTTTAACAACTATCCTTCTTTTTCCTCCGACCGAGAATTCACTTATCGATTCCTCGGAAACTTCCCAATCTCCGCCGCCCGATATCGGGATCGTAAATTTCCTGCTCTTCACCTTGCTAAATCCGCGGGTCGCCGTGATCGAGGCCTCAAGTTTCATACGGATCTTTGGAAAAGCCTGCGTATCTTCCGGATTGAGCAAAAGCATCCAGCCCGAAATTCCCAGATTCTTGGTCAAACGGAATTCTCTTGAAAAACCGTTGTCCGCACTCATTACAAGCCGGAAATCACGGGTAAATGGATCCCGCAGCCAGTCGTAGCCAAGATCGGTATTCTTTAGAACGTTTTGGCCCAGGTGAAGACATGGTTCTAAAAGCGTTGGAACGGGTAGCGTGATCACTTCGGGATCCGGCTCTGCCTGCCATTTGTGCATCACGATCGGAAATGCCGTTACAAAATCGTTATCCGTTGGAGGCCTTTCGGCAAAAAGACTTATCGTTTCCCGCGGCGGAATTATAGATTGATTTTGCCCGTTATTATAAGAATTGTACTGGCTATTGTAATTGTTCTGATTATTGCCCCTCGATTGAGCCAATGTCGGCACGATCTTCAAAGGAGTTTTCTTCAAGATCTTTATGATCAGATCAGCCGCAGCAGCGGCGACATTGATCCAGTAGGCAAGCTGGGGATATTTCTCGACGAGCTTTGTCGCAGCAAGAAGCCCGCCCTGCTGTAGCATCCGCCCGACACTCAGATCGAAGTCTTCGAGTCTTACATTCTTAGCGACGCACTGCGCCCTGCTGACAAAATCATTTGTCCCGTAAAAACTGTTGCCGTTTTGCCAGCAACTCGGCAAGGCAATATTGAAACTCTGGGCGAGTCTTTCGACAAATTGATTTCTCATAAAACCCTCGCCAAACGGGCTTCCCGAGCCGTAGTTGTTATAGCCGGAATATCCTCCGTAGCCGTAGGGGTTTTGATTGATGGTTTGCTGAAGCTGGTTTAAGAACATTCCGATCTGGGCATAGGCACCGGCGATCTCAAGCGTCTTTTCGCCGATCTTCTTTATGTCGCCAAAGTTCTTCGAAATAAGTTTTTTGATCTTCTTGCGGTATTTCGGCTTCGGATACAAAAAGAAAACGGGTTGAGAATCATACGGAACCTTGAGCTTGTATTCCCTGTACCAGCCTTCCTGGCGAAAACGTATCTCTCTCGAAACAGACTCATCTTCCACTTCGTTTCGCGATGGATTTACGAACGCCACCGTCAGCGTCCAATCCCAAAAACTCTCGTCCGGTTTGATGCCGTTGATCGGCTCATCCAGCATTTTTATCCTGACGATGTCGTCTTTCCGGACCCGCGGAACAAGACTTATCGGAAGCGGGATCTGTCCCTTTCGTTCGACATTGATCTCAAGCCGGGCGATCTCCTGCTGGAAGGCGCTTTTTCGTATGTAGCCTGCCGGATATCCGGATTGATAGCCATACGTTTGGGCATGAGCCGAAATCGATGCCAGAAGAATTATTGATAATGAAATGAGAAGCGGAATCAATTTGAGAGGCTGATAACCAAAGAAAAGGGCAGATGGTTTGTTGATTCGATATATCTTTATTACTGCTGACATCTTATCTCCTCGATTCCAAATCAGAGGAAAGAAGCCTAACCACTTGGTGTTTTGTAGCCGCCTAAACTCATACGGAGCGAACAGCTAAATTAGCCTGGAAAACAAAAAACGCATCCTTGTTTGGAGTGCTTTTGTAATAACAAGTAGTAAAAAGCCATCTTTTCTCAGGAAAAAATAACGTTAAATATTTGTAATCAGCACAAAAGATGCGTTAATATGCTATCTGTCTGATATAGCGATCAAGGTGCAACTTTAGTTTGTGCCGAGATTCTATCTCAAAAAGAGTCTGTAGAAATACGGGCTCTTTTCTCTTTTTCAATACTCATTAAATATCGCAGGGTAAGAATCACAAGTCAAGATTTCCAGAGTTTTTCATCAAGCGGAACCGCTAAGTCGCAAACTAACCGAAAAATATGCAGCTCTTTTTCGGTTAAAGCACTACATTAAATCATTCGAGACAAAGGCAACCAAACAAAATGTCATTGCACCTATTGTAGTTACAGGCACGAAAAAAATTTTGCCGTGAGCGCATAAAAAACATTGACATGATTGCTGGAAAGAGGTTAATGTCGAAAACATTGGAAACGAAAAGCTGAATCTCATACGGTTATCTGAATAATCCTTAATTACGACGAAAACTCAACTATTACTCATTAAATTTGAATAAAAAAATGTGGCTCCCAGGTCTCACAAAGAAACGACGCCGAAAAGATTTCGAAACGAATCGGAACTTTTACGGTGTATTTTTTTGCTTGAGACGAATAGAAATATATAACTCGAGGGTTGGCAAAAAGCTAACCAAATAATAGATCTTTCAAAAATTGGAACCGATAAGATCAGTACAATTCTTTTCATCGAAACTTTTTTGTTTGAAAGGTTTTAATAACTGATCAACTCCCGCAATTTGAAACGGTTCTAACAAGTTTGTCTTCGGCATAAACTGAAG
>JABDJV010000348.1 GCA_013003295.1 Pyrinomonadaceae bacterium
CTGGTACAAGGTGTACCAAAACCTGAATTTAAGGATGAGTTTGCTAACATTCCGAATAACGATGTTAAAGCTAGACTCGATAACTACGCTGCAGATCTACAATCGAATCCGAATGCAACCGGATACATTGTGAACTACGGTACGGCTAGACAAGTTGCACGACGTGAAAAACTAATTCGTGACTATCTTGTTCAAGACCGTGGTATTGATCCTTCAAGATTTGTGTTTGTGAAAGGCGGTGCTGAATCGCAAATCCGAACCAGACTTTGGATCGTACCTGCCGGTGCAGACGCTAGTGAAGTTAACTAGTTTGATATCAGCTCACGTGAATTACACGTGACATAGATCAAAGCGAGCGGTGAAATTCACCGCTCGCTTTTTTTCGTTGAAGCTTTACAAATCTATTCGAAACGGTATCATAGAGTATATAAGCCTATTGGTATAGACCGATTTGAAATAAAGAAATTTTCCCACAGAAAAAAACGGACAACAGAATTTGCGATGGCAACATCTTAACTTTGATTTTCGTCCTATCCTTCAATCTCCTAGCCAAGCTATTTACTAAGAGTAATTTTCAGGATTATAAATATGAATAAAATTAAGAATCTGAGAACGCTGCAACTTTGGATCAGTTTATGTTTTATCGCGGCTTCCGCCACTTTGGTCAGCGCAGACGATCAAATCAGCAGTTTTAAGCAGTGGAACATTACCGGCCCCACGGGTGGGGATGTTCGGACAATTGTCATCGATCCACGCAATGCAAATAATTTGTTTGTAAGCACACTGGATGGACAGGTCCATGGTTCATATGACGGCGGAGCAACCTGGAAGCTTCTTGTAAATCTAAATAGGCCGCGTCTGATTCTCGATGATTTGATCATTGACCCACGCGATTCGAACGTATTGTACACGTCTGGACACCGTCATAAGAAGCCGGGAGGGTTCTTCAAGACGATAGATGGCGGGAAAACCTGGAGAGAGGCACGGGAATTGAGGAGCGAGGCGATCCATGCGATGGTCCAGTCTTCAAGAGATCCCGATATGATTCTTGTAGGTAGCGTTACCGGGGTTTGGGTTTCTCGTGATTCTGGTGACACATGGACGAAGTTCACCTCAAACACAACGCCGATCAAACTTGATGCACTTGCGATCGACCCTAAGGACGTAGATACGATTTATGCGGGCACTTGGTGGCGCGCGTACAAGACAACGGATGGCGGAAAGAATTGGAGGCTTGTAAAGAAAGGCATGATCGATGATTCGGATGTCTTTGCGATCGATATTAACCAAGCTAACCCAGATAATGTTATTGCTTCGGCATGCAGCGGAATCTACCAGTCGTTTAATAAGGGCGAAACCTGGAAAAAAATCCAGGGCATCCCGTCTCAATCAAGGCGAACAAGAGCTATAATGCTGAATCCATACAAACCGGGTGCTGTTTATGCGGGAACTACGGAAGGATTTTGGATGTCGACAAATGGTGGGCGTTCATGGCGATTGACGACCTCGAAGAACCTGGAGATAAATTCGATCGCGGTTCATAAGAGTAACCCGGACAAGATTTATATTGCTACTAATAATTACGGCGTAATGGTTTCGAATAACGGGGGAAGGACGTTTGGCTCGAACAATGGCAATTTTACCAGCCGGTTTACGTACAACATTGTGCCCGATATTGAGCGCCCTAACCGGTTGTATGCAACAACGATAAATACAGCAACCGGCGGCGGATTCGTATTTATTAGTAACGATTTCGGACGAACCTGGTCACCGGCAGTTAGAAATATTGATACCAAACGGACCATTACCTACGCATTAGCGCAGGATCGCGTCGATCCAAACAGACTCTTTATCGGCACAAACTATGGCATCTACCTATCTTTGGACCGTGGATCAACGTGGAAGCGGCTAAAACCCCCGGCTCCTAAACGAAAGCCGAGAAGGCGGCGTCGTGGAAAGCGTAGGGCGCCTGTAAAACAAACCGTGTTGCCAAAAGGTGTTGTTGCTGCTGTTAGCACTAAGGTGAACACGATCGTTCCGACCGAAGACGGCAACAACGGGTTTTATGTAGGTACAAATAAAGGTTTATATCGAAGTGACGATATAGCGAAGGGATTGAAAAAAGTAGATTTTGGTCCCGGGATGAACGAGCAGGTATTTGCCGTGCATGTTTCTCCGAAGGCTCCAAAAACGATTTGGGCGGGCACGGCGGTTTCCGGTTTGCTTGTATCGCATGACGCCGGGGCTACCTGGATGAAGGCTGGAATGGACCGCGCCGGAAATCAGATTATTCCTGATAGAGTGCCGATAAGCACGATTGTTACTAAGCCGGACAATCCCGGTCACGTTTTAGTGGGTACGATCCAAACGCTGTATATGAGCCGGGACTTTGGAAAGACCTGGGTTAGACGAGGCGGAAATCTACCCTTGGGCAATTACAACAGCATTCTTTTCAATCCCAAGAACAATGAGGAAGTATTTGTCGCGAGCGCTCTTGAGTCGAATGGAGGAATATTCCGTTCGACCGACGGAGGCTATATGTGGTCAAGGATCGATTCCAAGAGCTTCAAATTGGCTAGTCATCAGATATGGAGCCTGATGTTTAACCCGGTCAATCCTAATGAGATATTTGCGGGCACACATTCATCAGGAATATATAGGATTGAAAGAACATTTGAAGCGAGAGTTGAAACGCCCGCAGCGGAAGAAAAAACTTCGACCGAAGGCGCTATCACACGAACCAGAGTAGCCTCCACTCCATAGCGCGTTTCTTATTTTTTTTCCGGAAAGGCAATCATTTTTGATTGCCTTTTCGCATTTGTGCGAACTTGCAAAAGGTTCATATAATGAACCAATGAACCGCAAACCCTCATTGGCTCACAGTGAGAAAAAATTTAGAATAGACTCATATTCAATCGACAGGATTCCCGATCAATCAAAGCTTTTTATTGATTTTCAAAATAATTCGCCGTCAATTCAGAAGTATTACCCAACCAAAGATCACGATCTCACTAAACACGCCAAGAATGTACTGGATAGTTACCGAATTGACCGCACCCTTCTCTGCGAAATACTGGGCGATGAAAACCAAAACCTGGGTGCGGGTGAAGAGACTCTTGCAAATATCAAACGACTTCGGGATAAAGATTGCGTCGCCGTGGTCTCCGGTCAGCAGGCAGGACTATTTTCGGGTCCGATTTACACTATTTTTAAAGCGTTGTCCGTGGTGAGACTGGCGGATGATTTGAAAAAACAGGGTCTAAACGCAGTTCCAATATTTTGGGTCGCCTCTGAGGACCATGATTTTGAGGAAGCGAACGAGATATTTGTCCTCGATGAGAACGCGGAGCTTCGGGCGTTGTCCAACAGCGTGTCCGGACTCGAGGAAAACACTCCGGTCGGATTCGTTCAACTGGACGAAAGCATTAAGACTACGATCGATCGAGCCTTCAGCGAAACACCTGTAACGGCGTTTACCAAAGACATAACGAATGTACTGTCAAATGCCTATAGCGAAAACGAAACCTATGGATCGGCATTTGCAAAGCTTATTCATGATTTACTTGGCAAATTTGGGCTTATAACCGTCTCACCGATGAACCGGAAAGTGCGGAGGTTGTGCTCACCGATATTTGTTGAGGCAGTTGAGCGTCACCGGGAAATAACCGGTGCTTTGATCGCACGCGACAACGAGCTTGCCGTTGACGGCTATCACTCGCAAGTTTTGGTCAGCGAAGACTTCTTTCCGTTTTTCTATGTTGACAAGAAAAAGAAACGCAACGCGCTGAGATTTGATAAAGCAAAAAATGTGATCAAATCGATTAATTCAGAAAAGACCTTTAGCACGGAGGAAATGCTGGCGGAAGCCGAAAACCGTCCTGAGAGTTTAAGCCCAAACGCTTTAATGCGTCCGATCGTTCAAGATTA
>JABDJV010000375.1 GCA_013003295.1 Pyrinomonadaceae bacterium
ATCTACTCCTTCGTACCGACCGCATATCAAAACAATTTGGTCGGCAGCTTCCGCAAACTCCTTCACGACCCCTTGTTTCAAAGGCTTGCCTTGCGGAGTAAGCAAAACGACCTTTGCTCCCGGCGGATACAATTCCCGCTGCGAGGTTCCGAGTAGTTCCTCGACCGCAAGAAAAACGGGTTCGCATTTCATCACCATTCCCTCGCCGCCGCCAAATGGCCTGTCATCCGTCTTTCGATGCTTGTCAGGCGCCCATTTCCTTAAGTCGTGGACTTTGATCTCGACGAGATTTGATTCCCGGGCCCGGCGAACAATACCAAAATCAAATACCTCTGAAAAAAACTCGGGAAAGATTGTCAATATATCAATTTTCATCGAGATCAAAAATCGAGCAAGCCGTCCGGAAGATCGACCTTTATACACTTGTTTTCGATGTCGACTTCGGTGCAAATCGCTTTGACAAAGGGAATCATGTAATCCCTTTCAGCGTCTTTCACCACCAGGTTTACGTTCTCGCCGGCTCGAAAAACCTCTTCGACCGTACCAATTTCCTGGCTGGTCAAGCTAACAACTTTGCATCCTTCCAGCTCCCAATCAAAATATTCGCCTTCTTCGAGCGCGACGGCTTCTGATTCCGGAATACAAATCTCAAAATCCCGCAGCGGCTCAGCCTTTTCAATCGAATCAACGTTCTTAAACTTTAAGACTATACGACCCTTTTGAAAAAAATAGCTTTCAAGTTCGAGCTCGTGCGTTTCGCTGCCCGCTTTTACGGCAAATACTCTTCCTAAATTGTCAAAACGCTCCGGGAAATCCGTTAGAACATCTGCTACCAGTTCCCCGCGCAATCCGCGTGTTTTTGTGGTTTTTGCAATGGCGACGAATTCTTCGCTCATCCCTATTACTAATCTTCAACGATCTGCAGATTAAATCGCTTTTTATGCTTCTGGCCGGCGAAGAAAAGCAAGGATCGAATCGCTTTGACGGTTCTGCCCTGACGGCCAATAAGCCGCCCCATGTCACTTTCCGCTACCCGAACCTCGATCGTCGACGTATTTCCATCGACAATTTCAGACACCTCAACGGAGTCCTTTTCTTCGGCCAGCATCGTAACGATATTTTCGACAGCTTCTTTCATGTATTTCGAGTTAGCGGACTTCGGGTGTCAGTGAACAACATCGCTGTTCTCTTTCAACCCATTTATCTACTCAGCTTTTTCTGCGGCATCGGCCTCTTCGGGTTTTGATTCCTTTTTCGCTTCAGCTTTTTCTTCCTTTGCTGCAGCAGGAGCTTCCTCTTTCGACTCTGCCTTCGCAGCCTCAGGAGCATCCGCCGGCTTTTCTTCTGCCTTCGGTGCCGCTTCCGGCTCCGCTTTTTCTTTCTTTACATCAGCTGAAGCATCCTTTTTCGTGTCTGCCTTCTCTGCTTTAGGAGCATCCGCAGGCTTCTCGTCTGCCTTTGCTTCCTCTTTTGCATCGGCTTTTTCTTCCTTTGCATCAGCAGGAGCATCCGCTTTCGTCTCTGCCTTTTCAGCCTCAGGAGCATCCGCCGGCTTCTCGCCAGTCTTTGCCTCGTCTGTTTTTGGCTCAGAAGCTTCAGATTTAGCATCTTCAGCATTTGCATCCGCAGCTTCTGATTTCTCAGCATCGGGTTGAGGGGCATCTCCTCCTTCGGCTTTTGCCTCATCACCCGCCGGGGTATCGGCTTTTGCCTCGTCAGGCGTTTCACCTTCTGCCGGCGCAGCTGCAGCCTTCTCTGCTTCAGCCTTTTTCGCATCGGCCTCAGCCTTTGCCTTCTCCGCAGCGGCTTTTTCCGCAGCTTCTTTCTCAAGTGCTTCCTTTATTGCTTCCGCGCGTTTTGCCCGGGCCTTTTCGTCTTCAGCCTTTTTCGCAGCCAGCTTATCTGCCTTGAGTTTTTCTCTCTCAGCAAGCTGCTCCGCCGTCAGCGGAGGATTATGTTTGATCAGGCTTGCAACTGTCTCCGTTGGTTTTGCACCTTGGCTGATCCAATAATCGATACGCTCGTGATTTAAATTCACTTCAGGCGGATCGGTCAAAGGATTATAGGTTCCTAAGTTTTCCAAATATTTACCATCGCGCTTTGATCGTTTCTCTTTAATGATCACACGGTAAAATGGTTTCTTTTTTGCACCCATGCGGGTTAGTCGAATTCTTAACATAACTTGTTTTTACTAGATCTTAGATATTAGAACTCAGCTGTCAGGGACTCGTCTCCCTGACAGCTAAAATCTAATATCTACCGTCTCTTTTTCCTCTTTTTCTTGTGTCGTTTCTTCCTTTTCAATCTCTTCTTGAGTGGAGCCTGCCTACCGCCTCCACCAAAATCCTGTCCTGTTTCTCCGCCCAACATGCCACCGGGTGCTCCGCCGCCAAGCATATTTCCAATTCCACCGCCCAAGCCGCTCATCATCTTCTTGCCGAGACCGCCAAGCATTCCGCCGCCCATTTTGGACATCATTTTGCGCATCTGCTCATATTGGCGCAAAAGGCCGTTTACTTCAGCGATCGTTGAGCCGGAGCCATTTGCAATTCGCGTTTTGCGGCTGGCGTTAATAATCTTGTAATTCCGCCTCTCCTGCAAGGTCATAGAGTCGATAATCGCCTCCGTCCTGCCCATTTGTGTTTCAACCGTTTCGGATTGCTCGTCCGAAAGCGACAATCCCCCCGTCATTTGTTCGGGAAGCATTTTCATCAGTTTTGACATCGAACCAAGCTTCTTCATCTGTCCCAACTGATTGCGAAAGTCTTCAAGAGTAAACTTGTTACTCGTTATTTTCTCAAGCTGCTCCTGAGCTTCCTTTTCGTCGATCTTGCCTTCGACTTCTTCGATGAGCGATAAAACATCGCCCATCCCGAGAATTCTCTGCGCAATTCGATCAGGATAGAACGGCTCGATCGCATCGTATTTCTCGCCAACACCTACAAATTTTACCGGTTGACCGATAACCTGCTTGATCGAAAGCGCAGCGCCGCCCCGGGCGTCGCCGTCCATTTTTGTTAGGACAACCCCGGTTATTCCAATTCGTTTATGGAATTCCTCGGCCGAACGAACCGCGTCCTGGCCGGTCATCGCATCTGCGACAAACAAAACTTCAACCGGCTTGGTCTCAGCCTTGATTCGCTCGAGTTCGATCATCAGATCGTCGTCGATATGCAACCGCCCGGCCGTGTCAATGATCAGCGTATCGTAGCCGGTTTCCTGCGCGTGATTCATCGCGCCTTTTACCAAAGTCAGCGGATCGTCACTTACCGAATCCTCATAAACACTCTGGTTCACCGCATCGCCAACAACCTTCAGCTGTTCGCGCGCAGCCGGCCGGTAAACGTCAACCGAAACGAGAAGCGGCTTGCGCTCCTGATTTTCTGCCAGCCACTTCGAGATCTTACCCGTCGATGTAGTCTTACCCGATCCCTGCAGACCGACGATCATGACGACATTCGGGAGCTGCTTTGTAAATACGAGTCTCGAACTCGTTCCGCCGAAAAGATTAACAAGCTCGTCATAGACGATCTTTACAACCTGCTCATGCGGCTTTAGGTCCTGCCAAACTTCCTGCCCTTCGGCCTTCGCGCGAACTGCTTCAACAAAATCCTTAGAAACCTGATAGTTAACATCGGCTTCCAGGAGAGCCATCCGAATCTCGCGTAAAGCTGCATCTACGTGCTCCGGGGTGAGCTTCCCCTGACCACTTAAATTCTTTAGCGTTTTCTTTAATTTATCGGATAACGATTCAAACATATAAACACACTTCTGCCAGTTAAGCCGAAACTATAAATACTAATGTTAAAGGGTATTACTGTCAAGAATGAGATCGGCAAAATGCGAGTCCGAACTAGGTGAGTTTTTTGACCGCCGCGATCACATTTTCGCTTTTAACGCTAATAATGCATTGTGGCTCACCAAATTCCTCGCAAACATATCCGGCGCAGGGCTGACAAGGAAATTCCTCATAAACAATTTCATTCGGCGCATCCGTCCAGGGATGCCAATGGTCACGGTTTGACGAACCAAAAATGACTACGCTCGGCGTTCCGACTGCTGCGGCAATATGTGCGATTCCAGAGTCGTTTCCCACAAATAGATCAGCCTTTGAGGCAAGTGCCGTGATTTCCGGTAGTTTTAGATTATCGACCGTCAGAATTGAACCTTTGGACAGTTCTTCTAACCGAGCCAAAACATCTCGCTCCTTTTTCGTCGCGATCGCGATAACTTTCAGGTTGCGTTCGTTTAAAAATTCGGCAACGCTTGCGAAATTCTCCGTTGCCCACTGTTTCGTTTCAAATGCAGCAACCGGGTGAAGCAAGGCGAAATTATTTAGCAAACCAGAAAAATCTTCTCCGCGTCTCTGCGCCTCCGCGGTAATCTTCTCCGCAAGAGATTCTAATTCCCCCTCTGTCACGACAAGCCGGGTTTTGGGAAGATCATCAACCGGGACCCCGACAAACCCGAGCAGAGCCATTTGCTGCTCGGCAGAGTGGGTTTTATCTTTCCCCCAAAACTCAGAAGCCGATGAAAGGAGGTGATTGTAAAGAAACGAAAATTGATAATCCTGATAGCCGACCCGATGCCTGGCGCCGCTTACGCGTACGAAAAAAGTTGACGTAGTGCCGCCGTGAAGATTAAATGCCACATCGTATTTTTCTTTTCGAATTTTCCGGGCGAGCGAGATGCGGTCATTTGGGTCTTTGGTCACACTTAGAACGCGTCCGACCGAATCAAAGTTATCCAAAACCGGTGCGACCCAATCTTCAACCAAGATATCGATCTGAGCGTCCGGTAAAAACTTTTTTAGCGAGATCAGCGAGGGGGTTGTCAGTACCGTGTCGCCGATCGACCGCAAACGGACAACCAGGACTTTTCGAACTTCGTGCCAGTTTATTTTTTTTCTCAAAATTTCAAATCAGGTCTGTAGACTCCCAACACGCTCAGCCAGGGCGGCGCGAATGCTACAAAATGATCCCAGGTTCCCGGTTCGGAAGTCAGATCCGGAGAAATGCTCTCATTGTCGGAAAGTTTTTTGATGACAAAACCCGACTCTATCAATCCATTTATCAAATCGCTCAGAATATGGCGATATTCTATTGGCTGTGGGATTTTTTCACGATCGGCTCCTTTATACACCCAATCCTGATCGGCATAAGTGATCTCGGCGTTTTTAAGGTAAGGCTCTTTGATTACGTAGCCCTCACCATTCCAATCATCCTGTCTGACGCCCATTAAAAATGGATTGGCGAAATTGACCTGATAGCTTCCACCGACTTTCAAAACCCTCGAAACTTCGGTAACGACATCTAACAAGTCCGGCACAAAATTAAGTGCATACGGATGATGAACGATATCAAAGGAATCGTTTTCAAACGCCGAAAGATCCCTCATATCGCCCCGGACAGTTTTGATCTCAAGATCGTAATGCCCGGCGGCGGCCTGATCCCGCTCAAGCTGTTCTTCTGAAATATCAAAAACCGTTACATTTGCTCCAAGTAAGGCAAAAGCAGCGGATTGCTGACCACCGCCGCCAGCCAGGCAAAGGACACGCTTTTCACTTACGTTGCCAAACCGTTCGTCCGAATTGACCAGTTCTTTCGCCGATTCATCGGTCAAATCCAATTCTGGCCGGGTAAACAGAGCGTCCGATTTGGCCAACGCTTTCCAGCGTGCTTGGTTGTATTGGGCGATCCTGTCCATCCTTTATTCGCCTTTATTCGGCGACAGTCGCCTCGTCGATAAGCATAACCGGAATGTCATTGCGAATCGGATAGACCAATTTGCATTCGTCATTGGTGCATTTCAATGTATTTTTCTCAGAATTCAATTCGACCTCCGATTTACATTTCGGACATCTTAAAATCTCTAAAAGTTCAGGGCTTACTGCCATATTATTATTCTCCGGTAAATTGCAGAATCTATTGCGATTTTAACCTAAACGCTCGTGCTTGCAAGGTCCTAAACGGAAAATGGACGAGAGGGTTTATCTTCTCTCGTCCATTTCTGCCGTAAGTTATACCTTTCCTTCTATTCCTCAGAAGATTCAACTTTTGTTCCGCAATCAGCACAGAATTTTGTACCTGCAGCGAGTTCGGCCTCACAGCCCGTACACTTTATCTTTTCTTGTTTTGAACCACACTCGGAACAAAACTTTGCACCTTCACGAAGGCTTGCGCCGCATTTTACACACGGCACTTGGGCAACTTCCATTTTTTCACCGCAATCTGCACAGAACTTGGCGTCTGGTGCGTTTGGTTTGCTGCAGCCGGGACATGCTACCGTTTGCGGCGCCCCGCCGCCCGATTGCTCACTCTGCTGCTGTTGACCCTGTCCGCCGCTCATGGCATTTACCATTTGGTTGCCGACCGCCATACCGGCACCAAGACCCGCGCCCAAACCAGCGCCGCCACCTTCATTTTGTGCGGCATCGCGCATTGCATCTGCAGCCTGGAACTGAGCATATTTATTGACATCACCCAAGGCGCCCATCGAGGCACGCTTGTCCAACGCTTCCTCTACCTCTTTTGGAACACTTACGTTTTCAACGTAAAACTTTGTAACCTCAAGGCCATAATCCTTAAAATCAATATTTATTTTTTCGCGAATTATATCGCCAATTTCTTTATATTGCGCGGCGAGATCCAGCGCCGGAATTTTCATTTCACCAAGCGCATCGGTAAATTCTGTTACGATCGATCGTTTCAATTGAACGTCGATATCCTCAGTATCAAAATGGGCATTGGTGCCGGCAACTTCTTTAATAAACGTCTGTGGATCAGCAACTCGCATCGAGTAAGCTCCAAACGCACGCAGCCGAACGATCCCAAAATCGTTATCGCGAAGCATGATCGGGTTTGAGGTTCCCCATTTCATATCTGTGAATTGTTTTGTATTCACAAAATAGACTTCGGATTTCATTGGTGAATTGAAGCCGTGAGCCCAGGCTCCGAGTTTCGTCAGTATTGGAGTGTTTCCACCGTCGATCGTGTATTTTCCAGGACCAAATACATCAGCCGCTTGTCCTTGATATACGAAAACTGCCGCCTGAGATTCACGCACGATAAGCTGAGCACCGTTTTTTATTTCTTGTCCGGCGACAGGAAATCGATAGAGGATCGTATCTTTCGATTCATCCAACCATTCGATAACCTCAATAAATTGATTCATCGCCGCGTCTTTAACTTTGTCTAATATACCCATATTTTAGTCTCCTTCTATACTAAATAACGAAAAATATCCTGCGTAAGTTTCCGTAATCGTTCATTCTAATGTATTCAAATAATATTGCCGTGACTCTAAATTATATGCGAACAAGACCTATATTTTCAATCATTTCCAATTTTTTTATAAAACATCAGCGATCCGATCAAAAATGCGCCGCCGAAACAATCGAGCAAAACGTCGTTGACCGAACCCGTTCGGGAGGGATTAAAGCTTTGATTCAGTTCATCAAACGATGCAACAATTAATACCAGCGCAAATGCGGCCAGATACCAATTCTCTCGCAAAGACTTTTTTTTTGAGTGCCAAAATGCTCTTGATGCAAAAAAACCAAGCACTGCATATTCAGCAAAGTGGGCAAATTTTCGAATGTATCCGTGATAAATAACCAACGTCGGCTCGGGAGTTTGCGGAAAAAGAAATTCGAGCAGCGGCCGTATAATCCTTGATGTTTTCGACATCGAAGCTTGCGTCGTCGATGCAAACAGAATCATTGCAATGACCACAAATAAAGGCACGTAACGAAATATGCGTCCGTGCCAATTTATTTTCGAAAAACTTAAAGCCATTATTGCGGCATCTGCTGCATAACCTCGCTCATGGAAGTAAACATTCCATAACCATAGAATAGGACACCGATAATGCCTAAGATCATCGGAACCAACCCGGCTTTTTTAACAAAGAAAAAAATTATCCCGGCGAGGGGTTGAAACAAAAAGTTTACGATCGCCCAGATCACTTTTTCACCCGTACTTTCACCCAACTGGAAACTAAGAACAATAAACCAGACGATACTGATCAACATTATCAACGCACCAATTCCTAAAAACATTTTTTTTTCCTCCTTTTAAAAAAGTCTCGAAAGCAAGCTATTGCGGAATTTTATCCATATTACTCATAACGATCGGGATCAGGCCACCTGAATAGATGACGATACCTATGATCATCAAAATCAGCGGCACCCACCCCGTTTTATGCACGAAGCAAAATATTATTCCCGTGATCGGCTGAAAGAATATGTTTAAGATACCCCATAAGGCGCCGCCGGTCTTGAATCCGGATACGATCAGCCAGATCCAGCCAATAAACATCAGCAGTAGCCCCAGTCCAATTGCTGCAAAACCTAAGATCTCCATCCGTTCCTCCTGTAAATCTGCAAATTTGAATACAAAAAAAGCAAGCAAAGCATATATAAAATCGGGTTCGATTTCAAACTACACTTGGCTTGCTTTACCTATTTACGAAGTCAATCTAACTAGCAGCGGCGGCACCAGAAACCACCTCGATAATTTCATTCGTAATGCCCGCCTGACGAATCCTGTTCATGTTCAACGTCAGAGTATCGATCAATTCACCTGCATTTTTTGTCGCAGAGTCCATCGCCGTCATTCGTGATCCCTGCTCAGACGCTACGGATTCAAGCAACGCACGATAGATCTGAGTTTCAACCTGCTTCGGCAGCAGTTTTCCAAAGATCTCCCCCGGCGGCTGCTCATAGATGTATTCTGCCTCCGATCCGGCCTCTTCTTCCCCTTCCGCCGATTCGATCCTCGGAATCGGAAGAAGCTGTTCGATCTTAACCTTTTGAGAAAGCACCGTCTTGAATTCGGTAAATACTAGGAACACTTTGTCGATCTCACCATCGTCAACGAACGTCCTTATAATTTTATCCGAAACATCCCTCGCGTCCGCGAGGCTTACTTGTCCTTGGCCGGTCAAACCAACATATTCGCCAACAAACTTTACGGAGCGATTGCGAAAATAGTCCCTTCCTTTTCTTCCGACCGGAACCATCTCTGAATTCTTCTCCGGATTTTCTTTCATGAACGTAGAGGTGGCTTTGACCAGATTTGCGTTAAACCCGCCGCACAGCCCTTTATCTGCCGTAACCAAAACAATCAGATAATTCTCATCTCCGCGTGCATCCAAGAGCGGGTGCGAAAACTCTCCGCTTACTTTTGCGCTCAAGCCGCCAAGCACTTCGCCCATCTTAAGAGCATATGGCCTGGCCGCAGTCACCCTGTCCTGGGCACGCTTCAGCTTCGCCGCGGCAACCATTTTCATGGCCTTCGTGATCTGCTGCGTGTTTTTGACGGATTTTATCCGCCGTCTCATATCTAAAAGACTAGCCATAATTCCTAAACATTTAGTGTTCGCGTCTTAGCGCTCAAAATATCATTTCAAGCCCGAACGCTCAGACTCTGAATCCTGAACGATTCTCTAAGCCTTTGCTGAAGCAGCTTCGGTCTCCTCAACTGCTGTTTCTTCCGTAGCTGCCCAACGTGTTTTCTTGAAATCCTCAACTGCCTCTTTCATTTCGGCCGTCAGATCATCATCGATCTTTTTCTTTTCACGAAGTGCTTCCATCGTCCCAGGGTTTGAATTTTCCATAAATTCAAACAGCTCGCTTTCAAACCGACCTAGCTCGTCTACACCCACGTCGTCAACGTAACCATTGGTCGCGGCCCAAATTATCAAAACCTAGTTTTCGACTTCCATCGGGCGATACTGACCTTGTTTTAGGATTTCCGTCAATCGTTCACCACGAGCCAGTTGGGCCTGTGTGTCCTTGTCGAGATCAGATCCAAACTGCGCAAACGCTGCCAACTCGCGATACTGAGCCAGATCAATACGAAGCGTACCGGCGACCTGTTTCATCGCCTTGACCTGGGCTGCTCCACCCACACGCGAAACCGAGTTTCCTACGTTGATCGCAGGACGGATACCTGAGTTGAAAAGATCTGCCTCAAGAAAGATCTGCCCATCTGTAATCGAAATTACGTTTGTCGGAATGTATGCGGAAATGTCGCCCGCCTGGGTTTCAATGATCGGCAAACTGGTCAAGCTTCCGCCTCCTCTTGCGTCCGACATTTTTGCGGCCCGCTCAAGCAGCCGCGAGTGCAAATAGAAGACATCACCGGGAAACGCTTCGCGACCCGGAGGCCGTCTCAAAAGCAAGGAGATCTCGCGGTATGCCGCCGCTTGCTTCGAAAGATCATCATAGATCGTCAATGCGTGCCGGCCGCTGTCACGAAAATACTCGCCGGTAGCAACTCCGGTATATGGCGCCAGGTATTGCATTGCTGCCGGGTCTGATGCTGTCGCCGATACGACGATCGTATAATCCATCGCACCGAATTCTTTTAATTTTTCAACCACCTGCGCAACCGTCGAGCGTTTTTGACCGATAGCAACGTAAACACAAATTACGTCTTTTCCTCTTTGGTTAATGATCGTGTCGATCGCGACGGCAGTTTTACCGGTTTGGCGGTCGCCAATGATAAGTTCGCGCTGCCCGCGGCCGATCGGAACCATCGCATCGATCGCTTTCAAACCAGTCTGAAGCGGCTCGCTGACCGGCTGACGGTCAATTATTCCAGGCGCGATCTTCTCGATCGGATTGTACTCGTCCGTAATAATTTCGCCTTTACCGTCGATCGGGTTTCCAAGCGCGTCGACTACGCGGCCGATCATCGCATCGCCCACGGGAACGCTCATAATGCGGCCAGTACGCTTTGCTTCATCACCCTCTTTTACCTTTTGGAAATCTCCAAAAAGAACCGCGCCGACCTTGTCTTCTTCAAGGTTTAGTGCAAGACCGCGAACATCGTGGGGAAATTCGAGCAGTTCGCCGGCCATGACCTTTTCGAGTCCATAGATCTCAGCGATTCCATCTCCGACCTTGATAACGGATCCAACCTCATCAACCGTCATCGTCGCTTCAAAATTTTCAATCTGTGAACGAATAATTTCGTTTATTTCGTTGGCTTTAATTGCTTCCATATCGTTTTAGTGAATGGTAAATAGTGAATGGTAAATGGCGTCGTTTCGGGAAGAACTTGTTCGCAATTTTTATTCTCTATTCACTAACTCTTAATCATTTCTTCTTTTAGTAATTTCAATTGAGTTTTAACTGAGCCATCATAAACCGTCGATCCGACACGTGTGATCGCCCCTCCGATCAGGCTCTCGTCAATTTCAAATTTTAATTTAATTTCTTTTCCGCTCGTGATCTTTATCAGGTTCGCACGAAGATCATTTATTTCCTCATCCGTAAGAGGCCGGGCAGAAATTACCTTTGCCGAGATCACACCGCCACGCTCGTCCAGGACCGAATCGAAACGCTGATTTATAGATCCAAGCTCGGTAAGCCGTTTGTTTTTCAGCAACACACGCAGAAAATTTGCTGTTGTTGCGGAAGGCGATGCCTTTGAAATAAGGCTTTCCAAAACCTTTTCCTTGCTGTCTTGAGGAATCGATGGATTGTGAAATACCTGACGGAGATCATGATTTACCTCAAGCATCTGCTCCCAGGTCTTTAATTCCTTCTGAACCGGGGCGGGGTTTCCGGATCCAACTGCGATATCGGCCAATGCGTTTGCGTATCGGCGAGCTACTGTTTCAACACTCATCTACTTCATACCCCCGATCGATTGAATGTTGGCATTAACCAATTCAGCGTCTTTTTGAGGATTCATCGCCTGCTTGATGCGTTCTTCAGCTAAACGAATGCTCTCCTCAGCAGAAAAACGCCGTAGTTTCAACTCCGCCAATTGGGCTTTCCGCTTAACCTCATTTTCTGCCTGATTACGGATTCGTTCGGCGTCGCTTACGGCGTCTTCAGCAATTCTCTTCGCCTCTTCTTCAGATTCCGCTTTTGCCCTTTCGATAAGGCTGGTTTTCTCAGATTCTAAACCGGCAAGTTTAGCTTCGACTTCTCCAAGCTCCGTGATCGCTGCTTGCCTCTCTTCTTCGGCCTTTATCAGATCCGCCCGAATCGCTTCCCGCTTGTCCTTAAATGCCTGACTTACAGGCTTCCGAACAAGATAGATCACGATCGCTACGAATATACCAAGGTTAATAAACCGCCAGGCCTCAAATCCCGGGTAGTTCATATAATCTTGCCAAAAATGGAGGAAACTGTTCCACGCACCGCTACCGCCGTCGGAGCTTCCACTCTCGGCAAATACCAAAATTATATTTAACAAAAAAGCTAACATCTTTTACGAGTTTCTAAATAACTAGGCAGATTTCAATATGTTGGAGCTTATTTGATCAGCCATCTTTTTGGCTTCCTCTGATATCAGGTTTTCGGCCTCGGCGATCTGCTTATCCAATTCGGAATTCTCGGTTTCGACAAACTGTGCTACTTCCTTCTTCGCCGATTCGACCTTTGCATTTTTCTTTGCAATGGCCTCTTTACGCCCGCTCTCAATCAATTCGTAACCCTCATTTCGCGCCTCGAGAAGCCCTTGAGCGTATTCGCTTTCTTTCGAGGACACATCCTGCAAAATGCTCTTCGCCTCGGTCGAATGTCCGCCTTTATTTTTTTCACGGGCCTCAATTATTCGGTTGATCGGACGAAAAAAGGTCCTGTTTAAGATCCAGATCATCACCAGAATCATGGCGATATGGATCAAAATCGTGCCGTCCGGAACCAACTGAATGTTCTCTGCAAATGCTAACAAAACCATGTCTATTCTTGCCGCTTGTGAAAAATTGCACTAACTAAGATAGTAAGCCAGACTATTAATCTAACCCACAAAACAAAGAAGAATATCACGCTCATTTTTAGTGGTCAAGCGTGCTTTTTGTTGTTATAAACTCTCGTTTTTTTGGGGAAAAATTTCGGGTTGATGATAATCGAAACTTGACACATTTTTATAATTAGCTTTAGGTTTAGATAAAGCCTTACACCCCAATAGTGAAAAGTATTAGAAACGGAGGCGAATCCGTTCTGGTGAACGGCGCGGTCTTCAAAACCGCTCGTGAGACACGCGAAAGCACGCTCAGGTGGGTTCGATTCCCACACGCCTCCGCCAATTAAAGTGAGCCGTTGGCTGCACCCAGTGGGCAGGCAGCTGATCTCTCACTATTCTCAAACGATAAGCACAAGTGTCCTAAAAGGACTGCTTACTGCTCACCCTCACTATTATGAAAAACTGGATATCTCTCAACATGACGCCTGGCGTCGGTCCCCGCAAAGCTACCCAACTCCTTGAATCTTTCGGTTCAGCAGAAAATGTTTTTGGCGCACTAAGAAGTGAACTTGAAAGCCTGCGCTTAAGACCGGAAACAATTCAAAGCATTTTAAAGAAAGAATTTCACGACAAAGCTGCGGGCGAGCTCGAAAAGGTCAAAAGACTAGGCGGTGACGTACTCATCCTTGACGATGGCAGCTACCCCGCTCTTCTGCGTGAGATCGTCGATCCTCCGATCACGCTTTATGTCAAAGGAAATTGGCAGGAGTGCTTTGAGGAGCCGTGTGTCGGGGTCGTCGGTTCGCGTTTATGTTCGACCTACGGACGAAACTCGGCCGAGATGCTTTCAAGGGACCTGGCAGAAAACGGTGTATGCATCGTTTCAGGTTTTGCGAGGGGAATCGATTCGTCGGCACATATTGGCGCGATCAATGGTAAAGGGAAAACCATAGCGGTTTTTGGCACCGGTATCGATCAAGTGTATCCGAAGGAAAACATCGAATTGGTAAGCAGCATTCTGGACTCCGGCGGCGCGGTAGTCTCCCAATTCCCGCTTGGTACACCCCCGCTTAGAGAAAACTTTCCATATCGCAATCGGATCATTAGCGGTTTGAGCCTTGGTGTTTTGATCGTCGAGGCGTCGGAAAGAAGCGGGTCCTTAATTACGGCGCGGCTCGCAATGGAGCAGGACCGGGAGGTATTGGCGATTCCTGGGTCGATAACCTCGAAGAACTCATTCGGTACAAATTACTTGATCAAATCAGGCGCGAAACTCGTTCAGCAATGGCAGGATGTCGTTATCGAGTTCCCACGTGAGATCGCATCAGAGATCCTTCCGCCGGGAATAGACAAGGAGGTTTTCGATAAACCTGACGAACGAGAGACCGAGGCGCCAAAAGGAATGTCAGTCGTTGAAAGGAAAGTATTCAGGCTTTTGGAATCTGACAAACACATTCATATAGATGCACTATTGGAAAAAAGCGGATTATCTTTTGGCACTTTGAACAACGCCCTCGTCAAACTTGATCTGAAGAATCTGATCCTCACACTTCCCGGCAACAATTATGCCCGGAAGGCATAGCTGCCTCGAGAGACCGTTTTATTGCATACTGCATTTGCCCGCGCCAGGGCTTAATTGTGTCCGCTTATAGGCACCCGATTTGGATATTGGCATCAAAATAGGATAAGTTGAGAAATAGTTTGACAATAAAATTTTTTGGTTTATAAATGTCGGACAGATTTATAGGTCTGATTTTTTTTGGCTTACTAAAAGGCGAATGAACAAACAATTTGTACAAATTGAAAAGCGAAACAGTCTCCCGCGAGATGAATTTTCGCAGTTTATAAGCCAAAAAGGAAAACAGATTTGGGAAAATCTAGCTGCTGAGCGGTTTCCGATCGGCGAGCTTTCCGGAAGGATCGAAAAAAGTTTTATTACTCCGAAAGATGCTCCGGTTCCGGATTGCCTCGATTGTGGCGTATGCTGTTCTGCGGTTTTGACGGTACAGGTAGCAAAGTCTGATCCAACCCCAGATGAATTATTGTGGGAAATAACGATCGAAGGCAAGAACAGAAGCGTTACGGTCGATAAGACGATGCGGCGGATCGGAGAAAACGGACGCTGTATTGCTCTCGAGGGAGAATTAGGGAAATCAATATCGTGCAATATCTATGAAAAGAGGCCTAATTTGTGCAGGCTTTTTGATGCGGGGAGCGACAAGTGCCACGCTCTCAGACGAGCTTTTGGTTTTGAACCGCCGCTGGAAGATCAAGAAATTATGAATACGATGATGCACTTGATTTCAAGGGAACCCAAGCCCGAAGCTGACCAGACTATATATCACTCACAGATATCGGAAACGGACAAAGCAGATGTATTTGAGATCACCGTTTTACTAGAAGACGAAACAGAAAAAACTTTGCATACTTTTGACATTAACGATGAACAGTGGCTTGAAAATGATTTTATAACTCTGACTTTTGGAGAGGCAGTTGAATTAGTGTCGAAAGAAAATAAACGAAGTAACAATAAATAAATGAGCAAGAATTTAGTAATAGTAGAATCGCCCGCAAAGGCGAAAACCATCAACAAACACCTTGGAAGCGATTACAAGGTCATGGCCTCAATTGGACACATCAAGGATCTGCCGTCTAAGGAACTCGGCGTTGACATTGAAAACAAATTTGAACCGACCTATGTCGTCATTCCCGACAAACGCAAACGGAATAACAAGAAGACCGTAACCGAGCTGAGAAAAGCGGCGAGGGCCTCAGAAGCGATTTATCTCGCGGCTGACCCTGATAGAGAGGGGGAGGCAATTTGCCAGCATCTGTATGAAGAGCTGACAAAGCGAAATAAGAAGCCGGTGTATCGGGTAATGTTTAACGAGATCACAAAAAAAGCGATTGAGGCGGCTTTTGACGAGCCAAAGGAAATCGATGAAAATCTCGTAAATTCACAACAGGCACGAAGAATTTTAGACCGCCTGGTTGGATACAAGGTTTCACCGATTCTCTGGAAGACCATTGGCGGAAGGCTCTCTGCGGGTCGCGTTCAAACGGTTGCAGTAAGAATAATCGTCGATCGGGAGCGTGAGATTGAGGCTTTTAAGAAGACGGAATATTGGTCGATCGTTGCCGATCTGGCTGCAAAGCTGCCGCCGAATTTTGAAACCAAGCTTCGAAAGATTGAAGACAAGACTGTAAAACTCGGTAAATTCGACGACGAGTTAAAAAAGAATCAAACGCATATAAAGGAAGAAAAAGAGGCTAAGAAAATCGTCAAAGATCTCAAAGGCGAAGATTTTATCGTTGATGAGATCGTTAAAAAAGAAAGAAAGAGAAATCCAACCCCGCCGTTTATAACGTCAAAACTTCAGCAGGATTCCTCAAGGAGACTCGGTTTTTCGGTAAAGAAGACGATGATCGTTGCGCAAAAGCTCTATGAAGGCGTCGAGATCGGATCCGAAGGCGCGGTCGGCCTGATCACTTATATGAGAACGGATTCGACCCGGGTTTCGGGTGATGCGCTTCAAAACGCACGGGAATTTATTGATAAAAATTACGGTAAAAAATACCTTCCGAAGGAGGCGCGAAACTATAAAACGAAAAAGGACGCTCAGGATGCTCACGAAGCAATTCGGCCAACGGACGTAAACCGGACACCGGAAATGATGAAAAAATTTCTGTCGCCGGAAGGTCTCAAGCTCTACACCCTTATCTGGCAAAGATTCGTTGCATCACAAATGACACCGGCGATATTTGACCGAACAACGCTCGATATTCAGGCCGGAAAATACTCGTTTCGTGCAACCGGTTCAGTTCAAAAGTTTGACGGTTTTCTGAAAGTCTATCAGGAGGCTACCAGCAGCAATGAAAAGAAAAAGGATGAAGACAAGTTGTTGCCTAATGTCGAAAAAGGCGAAAAACTAAAACTCAACGGGATAACGCCAAATCAGCACTTTACCGATCCGCCGCCAAGATACTCCGAAGCGAGCCTGGTAAAGGTACTTGAGGAGCTCGGTATTGGCCGTCCCTCGACATATGCCGCGATCATGACGACGATCCAGACACGTGAATATGTCGAAAAAGTTGATAAACGCTTTCATCCGACGGCTATGGGCACAACGGTTAATGATCTTTTGGTCGAAAATTTCCACGATCTTTTCGATACAAGTTACACCGCACGTATGGAGAGCAGCCTTGACGAGATCGAGGACGGTAAACTCGACTGGCGCAAAGCACTGGACGGATTTTACAAGCGATTCTCCAAAGAGTTGGCGGCTGCGGAAGAAAATATAAAAGGCAAGAAAAAGCAGGCGATTCCGACCGATGAAAAGTGCGAAAAATGCGATGCCGGAATGGTTATTAAGTTTGGTCGCTACGGACAGTTTTTGGCTTGCGAAAATTATCCGGAGTGTAAAAATACCCGCGAGGTACCAAAAAAAGGAGATTCTGAAAAAGCCGAGGGCGACGACGACGCTGAAACCGTGGAAATTCCGGAATGTGAATTGTGCGGAAAGGAGATGAATTTGAAGCGCGGGCGTTTTGGTGCTTTTTACGGTTGTACGGGATATCCCGAATGTAAGAATATACGCAAAATCGCCAAGGGTGATCAGAAGCCCGTAGCACCACCGGTTGAACTTGACGAGGAATGCCCGAAGGATGGTGCGAAATTGGTCCGTAGAACGGGCCGCTTTGGTGAATTCGTTTCCTGTTCTAACTATCCAAAGTGCAAGTATATTCAGCAAGAAAAGATCGGCATGAAGTGTACGTCGGATACCTGCGACAAGGGCGAGATAGTGATTAAAAAATCGAGGCGCGGCAAGCAATTTTATGGCTGTGACCAGTATCCGGATTGTGATGTGGTCTTCTGGAACAAACCGATCCAGGAACCGTGTCCTGAATGCGAAGCGCCGATTGTTTTGGAGAAATACACAAAACGAAACGGCACGGAGCGTTATTGCAATAACGAAGAATGTGAATATAAAATCTCTGTAGAAGATGCTCCAACCGAGACTGGAAAAGAGACAAAAGTTTCCAGTTCAGCAAATTAAAATATTGTTATTCAGCTTGTTTCGAAGGAAATTTGCATGAACGAAAATCTGCAGTTTTTTCAGGCATTCCTGAAAAACCCCCTAAAAGTAGGCGCGATTGCGCCGAGTTCGTCAGACTTGGCGAGAAAAATGCTGGAGGGGGTTGAGCCCAATGAAAACTCGGTTTTGCTTGAACTGGGGGTCGGCACAGGTGCTTTTACAAAATTTATTTCTGAGGTCGTTCATGACGAAAAATCATATCTCGGTATTGAGCTCGACCAGCACCTGGTAAAAAATTTGCGCGCAAAATTTCCGGGGCTTCGTTTTATGCGCGGTAATGCCTGTAAGACTTTCGCTCTTCACAAGCGCTCAAAATTCGGAAAGGTCGATTACATCCTCTCGGGTCTGCCATTCGTATCCATGCCAAATGAAGTAAATGCAAGGATATTCTCCCAGATCGAGATGTTTATGGATCTGGGGTGCACCTTTCGAACATTTCAATATGCTCACGGATATTATATGCCTTCGGCGATCAAACTGCGCGAGTTTATGAGAAACCGCTACGGCGTTTCGCAAAAAAGTCCTCTCGTCGTAAAAAACGTGCCGCCGGCTATCACACTTACCTGGAAAACAAATTAGTCTTGGCCGATCCATAGTTTCGAATAAAACCGGTAAGCTCGAATTTTTTTCTTGAAACTTTCGAGCCTTATTTATGGTATAAATTTAAAATCAACCATACAAAAATAGACCAATTTATAGGAGATTCAACAATGCTCGTTCGCAAGCTAACTATCGCATTTGCTGTTTACACACTTTTGATCCCGGCCTTCGCTTTTGCCAAAACTTCCCCGCCGGAAATATACACGGCACCGCCCGAAGTAATCGAAAAGATCAAGAAAGAGGGGATGGGAAAAAACTCAAAAGTGATGAATACAATGAGTTATCTAACTGATGTAATCGGTGGAAGGCTTACCAATTCCCCAAATATGAAGCGTGCTAATGAGTGGACACGCGACACCATGGCGAAATGGGGAATGCAGAATGCTCATCTCGAAGCTTGGGGGCCATTCGGCCGTGGGTGGTCGCTTAAGGAGTTTTCCGCGCAGGCTGTTTACCCTCAAAGTTTCCCTCTAATAGCGTTTCCAAAAGCCTGGTCGCCGTCGACAAAAGGAACGATCACCGGACCGGTTGTGCACCTGGATTATAAGACCGAAGAAGATCTTGTTAAATACAAAGGCACGCTCAAGGGCGCGATCGTCTTGATCTCGCGTCCGCGTAAGCTCAAAGCTGATTTTGATGGAATGGCGAAACGCTTCACGGACAAACAGCTTCTTACGATGGCAAACGCCCAGGACCCGGCGAGAGCGGGGCGGCGGGGAGGCTTCGATCCGAACTCGGCACAAGTAAAGGCTTTTCTTAAGAATCGTGCATTGACGGTCAAGGCGATGAATATGCTTATTGCGGAAGGTGCCGCAGTCATGGTTGACAACAGCAGCAAAGGTAGCGGCGGAACCGTTTTTGTATCAGGTGCCACAGTCGCCGGGGATCCACCGAAAACACTTCAGGATCTTTTTAACCGAGCCGGGGCAAACCCCTGGGACAAGGCAGCCGAAAACAAAATGATCCCGCAGATGACCATGGCCAGCGAAGATTATAACCGTCTGATGAGAATGCTAAAACATGGCGAAAAAATCAGCATGAAAGTAAATATCCAGACTCAATATCAAGACGAGGATCTGATGGGGTATAACACTATCGCCGAAATACCCGGAACCGACCCGGGACTAAAAGATGAAATCGTTATGCTTGGCGGACATCTTGATTCGTGGCACGGATCCGGAGGTGCGACGGATAACGCTTCGGGATGTGCGGTGGCGATGGAAGCCGCGAGAATTTTGATGGCCCTGAAGTTAAAACCGAAAAGAACGATACGCGTGGCGCTTTGGTCAGGTGAGGAACAGGGCCTGCACGGATCGCAAGCTTACGTGAAAAAACATTTTGGCGAGATAGAAGGTGGGGGAGGTTTCTTTGCCAGAATCACGGGAGGCGGGAATGGAAAAATTATAAAAAAACCTGCCTACGAAAAATTCTCGGCCTATTACAATATGGACAATGGAACGGGAAAATTCCGTGGAGTTTACCTGCAGGGAAATTCGGCGGCAGCACCAATTTTCAGAGCTTGGCTGCAGCCGTTCAATAAGATGGGAGCATCAACGCTGACTCTTAATAATACTGGCGGAACTGACCATCTTTCGTTTGACGGGATCGGACTGCCGGGCTTTCAGTTTATACAAGATCCGATTGAATACAGCCCTTTGACGCATCATTCAAATCAGGACAATTACGATCGGATTCAGGCGAAAGACATGAAGCACAATGCAACAATAATGGCTGCATTCGTTTATCAAACCGCTATGATGGACGGGAAAATCCCAAGAAAAGTAAGTGCCAATCCGGCATCTTAAACATTCAGAAAAGATTTCTATCGGCGTATGAGGGACGAACCCTTCATACGCTATTTCTTGTTCATAATTTCCTACTCCCAGCGAAAATCTGAATATCGCCCCGCCTTAAATGAGGCCTTTTGTGTTATAAATAGTTCAAAATCAAAACTGAAAAATTCATATCCAAGGAGAAATTGTCATGCTTAAACGCAAACTCTTGATCATATATTGCCTGTACGCGCTGGTACTTCCCTCCGCTGCGTTCGCCCGAAACCCAGATTCGGAGATCTATCAAGCACCGCAGGAAGTGATTGATAACATCAAGAAAGAAGGTATGGGCCCAAATTCTCAGGTTATGAAAACGATGAGCTATCTGACCGACGTAATTGGAGGCCGTCTGACCAACTCACCAAATATGAAACGTGCCAACCTTTGGACGCGCGACACCATGTCGGGTTGGGGCTTAAAAAATGCACATCTTGAAGCCTGGGGACCATTCGGACGCGGCTGGTCATTGAAGCACTTTTCAGCCGGCGTGGTTTCCCAGCAGGCGATTCCTGTAATCGCTTATCCAAAAGCCTGGTCGCCGAGCACCTCAGGAGAAATTACCGGAGATGTTGTCCACGTAGATATCAAAACTGAGGCAGATTTTTCAAAATACAGGGGCAAATTGAAAGGCGCGATTGTGTTTGTTTCAAATGCGCGAAGGCTTAAAGCCGATTTTGACGGAAAAGCGAAACGCTTTACTGATGAGCAATTACTTTTAATGGCAAACGCTTCAAAACCCCGGGCAGCACGAGGAGGTGCCAGCAGACTTGAACGAATCCGGGCCCGAATGACCCCGGCCCGTCTAAAATCATTTTTAGAGGCTCGCGCGTTAACAGCCAACGCCTACAAATTTATGATCGCGGAGGGAGCAGCGGTAATTGTCGACAACAGCCGGAAGGGAGAAGGCGGAACCGTATTCGTTTCCGGAGCCCGTGTTGCAAACGATCCACCCAAATCTCTTGAGGATATCTTTGACCGGGGTCGCAGCCTGACTGCGCGCGACAAAGCCGCCGAAAGTAAAATGATTCCGCAAATGACCATGGCAAGCGAAGACTATAATCGCATCATGCGAATGGTGAAGCTGGGAGAAAAAGTGAAAATGTTTGTAAATATAAAAGCCCAGTATCATGACGAAGACCTAATGGGATATAACACCATCGCCGAAATTCCGGGAACGGATCCAAAGCTAAAAGATGAGGTTGTCATGCTTGGTGGACACCTCGATTCCTGGCACGCTTCAGGTGGAGCGACAGACAATGCTGCAGGCTGTGCAGTAGCAATGGAAGCCGCGCGAATTATTGTGAAGCTAGGACTAAAGCCGCGCCGAACAATTCGTGTTGCGCTTTGGAGCGGCGAAGAGCAGGGACTGAACGGATCCCGCGCCTATGTCAAACAGCATTTTGGCGAAACTAATGCTAAAAAACCGGCGTACGAAAAATTCTCGGCGTACTACAATATGGATAACGGCACCGGAAAGTTTCGAGGTGTTTATTTGCAGGGGAATTCCGGCGTAGCGCCTATATTCCGCGTTTGGCTCGCCCCTTTTGCAAAAATGGGAGCATCAACATTGACTCTGCGAAATACAGGCGGAACCGATCATCTGGCGTTTGACGCGATCGGACTGCCAGGCTTCCAATTTATTCAAGACCCGATTGAATACAGCCCGGTAACCCATCATTCAAACCAGGATAATTACGACCGCATCCAGCCGGGCGATTTGAAACACAATGCGACCATAATGGCTGCATTTGTCTATCAAACCGCGATGATGGATCAAAAGATACCGAGAAAAGACCAGTAGTTTGGTTAGCTCTTATCGGAAAAGCCAGCCTGGACCGAAATCTGGTTCGATCCAGGCATAATCTTAGTCTGCAGATCAGCCCGTTTAATCACCCACTACCCTAAAACCATTGACTTTTACGGCATATACGGGTACAGTAAACATTGTTTGTGTTTTGCAAACAATGAAAGGTTTGATGCGCTGAGCCATCGGGAAAAAAGGACGGCGTTTCTTCCACAAAAACCTTCTCGACCCCTTATAAAAATCTACTAAATGATTCTATATCAAGGGTTTTAGAGAAAAGGCAATAGGCTTTTAAGTCTATTGGGCCGAATCTCTAAATACACTTAAGACTCCTGTCGATTTCAATGAAAATTGTGGATTTCATGAAAATTGAAGAGATCGGTGACGCCAATATTCGTGTCGAATGCTTTAAGGATTTCTCCGCTGAAATCGAACAGGACGAAGAATCAGTTAGGTTTTTAGGCATCCAGGAGGTGGAGATCGATATCGAACGCAACGACGACTACATAGACGAATTCAGGGAATCCTCTCCCAAATCCCAGGAAGGAATCACCTTTTTACATATCACTGATGTTCCGGATCCTGAACCGCAATCCACAGACGAAGACGAAAAGTTCAGCGCGGAAAAACAGCCCGATGCCGATCTGTCCGTATTCCTGGTGGAAGATGATAAGATTATCTCCAATATCGTCCGTCACCTCATGAAAAAGCAAGGTTATGAAATTCATCAGGCCAAAGATGGGAAAAAGGCGATCGAGATGATAGATGAGCTTCCGCCGCCTAACCTTGCAATTCTTGATATAATGCTTCCATATGTTGACGGCTTCGAACTTATCAAGCGAATTCGAGAAAGCGAAAATTGGAAAGATGTGCCAATACTAATGCTAACTTCAAAATCGCAGGAAGAGGACATCGCACGCGCCTTTACTGCAGGCGCAAACGACTACGTCGCAAAGCCGTTTCAATCAAAAGAACTGCTGGCTCGAGTTGACCGCCTTTCGAAGTAAATCCGCTCAGAAATAAGCCTGACCCCACCGGCGATAAACAATCCCTAACAAACGTAAAAGTTTTTGCTTCACAAACACCGCCAGAAGGTGTTACACTTAGCAAGGATCGGGCATCTCAAATTCTGCCAATCATTCCCTCTCGACCGAAGACCGAATAATTAGACTCCCAGTAATTAGAAGGTTATCTTGAACTCACCAACTCCTACAGTAAGAATCTCGTTTAAAAAACTGCTTTTTATCGCGAAAATCGCGTTGAGCGTCGCTGTGTCTGCTTTAGGATTGATCGCCCTCATCGGTTGGCACGCGGCAAACCCCACCTTGATTCAGATTCATCCGTCATTTGTACCTATGCAGTACAACACTGCGATAGGTTTTTTTCTGTGCGGAATTGGTTTGATTCTCGCTTTCTTCCGTCAAAAAAAGGCTGCGGCAGTATTTGGAATAACCCTCGCTTTGATTGGAGCGGCGACATTTTCTCAATACGTGTTTGGAATGGATCTCGGAATTGACGAGGTCCTGATGAAGGCCTATATCACCGTAAAAAGTTCCCATCCGGGAAGGATGGCGCCAAATACCGCGATCTGTTTCATTTTAACCGGCATGGCTTTGACTTTTTTCGGTTTAAGGGGCCGCAAGTACCTTTTATCCATCGTAACTTGCCTGGGCGGGATAATCACTGCTCTTGCAACAGTTGTCTTATTCGGCTATTTGGCCGATATTCCGGATTTGTATCCGTGGCAAAAATTGACCCACATGGCGGTTCATACCGCGATCGGCTTTGTGTTTGCGGGGCTGGCCCTCGTCCTTGGAGTGCGCATCAATAGAAAAGTCAGCGGCTCGGGATTTGTTCACCGGGCCCCGATCTTGATTCTAATTTCCGGTTCCGTAATAAGCCTATGTTTATGGCAGGCGCTGACGGCTATTGAACAGGCCGCACTCGACAAAGGAACGGGTGCCCAGGCGACATTTCTGGCAAATACCATAACCAGGCATTTTAAGTCGGAGATTATTGCCCTGGAAAGAATGTCTGACCGTTGGTCTGTCCGCGGCGGTGTGCCAAAGCAGGAATGGGCCGCCGATGCGGTGCGCTATGTAAAGGATTATCCAAGTCTTCAGGCAATCGAATGGGTCGACAGGGATTTTCACATCCGTTGGGTTGTGCCGATGAAAGGAAACGAGAAAGCGGTAGGGATTTATCTTGGATTTGAAAAGCGTCGGCTGGATGCCCTCGAAACCGCTAAACGAACCCGCCAGTCGGTCGTTTCAAGAACCATTAGATTGGTTCAGGGCGGGGACGGATTAGTAGTTTATTCGCCAATATATATTGACGGGGAATTCGATGGTTTTATTGTTGGAGTGTTTCGGATCAAGAAGCTTTTCGACTCGTTAATTCCAGACAAACTACGGGATAATTATTCGGTCGCTATCTTCGATGGAGAGAAAGAGGCTTTCAATACGGAAGATCCAAAGTCGGATTCGCTGATCGAGAAAGACAATGCCGCCGAAGAAAATTTTGAGACCTTCGGCGTTAAATGGAAAGTCAGAGTCGCTCCGCGGCAAGACACACCAGCTTCACTGCGTTCGGCAGTCAACCATATAGCACTTTTTATCGGCTTCCTCTTTTCAGCATTGATCGCCTGGGCCCTTTATCTGTCGCAAAAAAACCGGATTCGGGTACATGAAGCCAATCTCGCAAACAAGAATCTAAGCGTCGAGGTTTCTCGCAGGAACGAGATAGAATCCGAACTAAAAACGGCTCGTGATGCGGCGCTTGAATCTGCGCGTCTGAAATCGGAGTTTCTAGCGAATATGTCGCATGAAATTCGCACACCGATGAATGGGGTTATAGGAATGCTTGACCTGCTTCTCGATACAAAATTGAGCCCGGAGCAGTTAGAATTCGCCAGAACCGTTCAAACAAGCGCCGATTCCCTCCTTACCGTGATCGACGATATTTTAGATTTTTCAAAGATCGAGGCGGGCCGGCTTGAGTTTGTGAATACTGATTTTGACTTGAGATCAGTGGTCGAAAAAACTACCGAACTTTTCGCGGGGCAAGTTGAACGAAAGGACGTTGAAATATCCTCGCTGTTGAATTCGGACGTACCTCATTTCCTGGTCGGAGATCCGCAAAGACTCCGGCAGATCCTGACCAACCTCATCGGGAACGCAGTAAAGTTTACGGAAAAAGGCGATGTCTTTCTGCAGGTCTTTAAGGAATCCGAGACTGAGACCGAAACGGTATTAAGATTTGTCGTGCAGGACACTGGCATCGGAATACCAAAAGAGGCTCAAGGATTTCTGTTTCAGGCATTTACCCAGGCCGATGGTTCGATGACCAGAAAGTACGGAGGTACCGGACTTGGACTCACAATCACAAAACAGCTCGTCGAAATGATGAACGGCGACATCGACTTTGAGAGTGAACCAGGTAAGGGCTCAACCTTTTACTTCACCTCCAGATTTGAAAAGTCGGCCAAAAAACCTATGGCCGATTTTCAACCTCTTGGCGATTTTGAGGGTTTAAGAGCGATCGTTGTCGACGACAACTCCATCAATCGAAAGGTCATTGCTAACCAGCTGAACGCGTGGGGAGTCCATATAGACGAAGCTGACGATGCACAAGGCGGACTCGGCCAGATGCGGCAGGCCGCAGATTCTGAGACCCCTTACGATTTCGCGATTCTCGATTTGCTGATGCCTGAGACCGACGGCTTTCAAATGGCCCGCCAAATCAAAGCGGATGAAGCGATTTCAGATATCAAACTGATCATAATGCCGTCTTTTAGTCAGCGGGGACATTACGAAACATCCCGTAAGGCCGGAATTGCCGCCTATCTTGTGAAACCAGTTCGTCAGACTGATCTCTATAGTTGTATTGCGAACGTAATGGGCAAGTCATTCGCACAGAAATCCGGAATCGATTTGGAAACTATGGACGGCGCGATTGAGGATGCGCTTAATCCGCTGAGCGCCGCTGATAAAGAAGTGAAGATACTCGTTGCGGAAGATAATCTTGTAAATCAAAAGGTGACCAAGCTTCAGGTTGAGCGCTTGGGTTATACCGCTCACACAGCTCTGGATGGCTTCGAAGTTCTTGAAGCCTTGCTCAAAAACAATTATGCCATGATCCTAATGGATTGCCAGATGCCCAGAATGAACGGCTATGAGGCAACTGCTGAGATCCGCCGCTATGAAGAGGACGGACAGAGGGTTCCGATTATCGCTGTCACTGCAAATGCCATGAAGGGTGAGCGGGAAAAATGCCTAAGCGTTGGAATGGATGATTATCTCGCCAAACCGTTCAAACAAGACCAGCTTGAAGAGATAATCTATCGTTGGCTTGCAGTTGACGCTGAAAACTTCGCTGCCTCAATAGATCAATCCCAAAACGGAGATGCCGTCTTAAGTTTATCCAAGCGTTTCGCCGAACTTGAAGAAGAGATCGGCGAAGAGATTCTAACGGAAATTATATCTTTGTTTATAGAGGATTCAGCAATTCACCTGACCAGCATCAAGCAAAATCTCTCGCGAAAAAAATATGCTGCAATTGCAGAAACTGCACATTCCTTTAAAGGAAGCAGCAATGCGATCGGGGCCAGTGAATTGGCCGCCCTGTGTCATCGGCTCGAAATCGAGATCGAAGACAACGAAGACGCCGATATAGAAGCTCTGATCAATAAAATAGACGTGGCAATGTCGAAAGTGATGAAGGCGATCGAAGAGAGCCATTCGCAGCTCGTATAATTTTCTACGTAAGAAGTTCTAGGCAAACCCTAGTTTTTCGAGTTTTTCTAATGTAATCGTCTCGGCGCTGGAATCTTTTTCACCGTAGCTCACGATCCGCTCGATATATTTCGCAATGACATCCACCTCTAAGTTAACCTTGTCACCCTTCTTTAGACTGGAGAGATTGGTAAGCGACCACGTTTTTGGAATAACAGCAATCTCAAAATGATCCCGACTCAGTTTCGCGATGGTCAAAGAGATTCCCTCGACCGATATTGAGCCTTTGTATATCAGGTACTTTCCTACTTCCGTTGGAAAACCAATGCTTACCGTCCAAAAATCGCCCTCTTCAGATGCACCAAGAAACTCGCCAGTCGCGTCGACGTGTCCCTGAACGATGTGTCCCCCAAGGCGTGTAGAAGGGGTTACAGCGCGCTCCAGATTAACTTTTGAACCCTCAACAAGGCTTCCGATCGTGGACTTGTCGAGCGTCTCTCCGGAAACGTCGGCCGAAAAGGATTCGGGCGAAACGTCAAGCGCGGTAAGGCAAACACCATTTACCGAGATCGAATCGCCCTCGCTTGTTCCATTGACGACATCCGTTGCGGATATCTTTATCCTTGCCCCGTTTGGGAGGGTTTCCAATTCCGACACAATTCCTAGTTCTTCAATAATTCCTGTAAACATTATTCTTTGAATACTTTTTTCACCTTACCCACTGAAACACGACGATTTTTACCGCACTCTACTAAGTATCTTAACACTTGCTAATACTCAAAAACAGGCGGTAGCAGGTACATTTTCCCGACTCTAAAAGATGACCTTCAAATCGTGAAAAAGTTCGCACTCATAGCGGGCAAAAACGTGAAGATTTTCACATTTGTCATAACATTAACTGCCAAAAGCGGCCTTTTGGTTTAGAGGAACACCAGTTGCTTTATTTCTGGGCAGAGAACTACAAATTTGACGCGGTTGTTTAGAGAAACATGGGACCTGTCCGGAAGTGGAGTGGATCCTGGCAGCAGCTTCCCAAACAGGATAGCGGTCAGTTAGAACTTAAAAATAATACATATGAAATGCAACACAATCATTATCGGCGGCGGACTAGGTGGTTTGATGGCTGGAGCCACGCTTTCAAAGTTTGGGAAAAAAGTACTATTGCTTGAACAGCATTATATTCCGGGAGGTTGTGCGACAACATTCAAGCGACGTGATTTTGTAATGGAAGTTGGTCTTCACGAAATGGATGGATTGTATGAGAATGACGGCAAAGTCCAAATGTTCAAAATGTTGGAAGTTGATAAGAATGTCCACTTCGAGAAACCACCTGAACTTCATCATGTGCTTTCAAAGAACGGTGAATTCGTGTTTCCTCACGGTTACGAAGAGGCGAAAGAAACATTGGTCAAACGGTATCCTGAAGATGCGAAGGGAATAAACAGATTTATCGAACTGATCAAAGGTATCCCGCTTGAAATAGGGAAATTGCCGAAAAAGAAATGGAAACAGATAGTTTTTTATCCGCTGATGCCTTTTCTTTATCCCAACACGGTTGAGGCTTCCAGCCACAGCGTTGGTTCCTGGCTTGATAAAAATATTTCCAATGAAGATCTGAAGTTAGATTTAACGTCCTGGATAGTCTACTGGGGCGATGATCCATACACTCTCTCGATGTATTGGTACGGCCTCGCCCAGGGCGGTTTTATAGGTGGCGGAGGTCACTTTATAAAAGGCGGTTCACAACAGCTATCAAATTATCTTGCATCGTTTATTGAACAAAATGGCGGCACCGTTTTGCTCGGCAAAAAGGCACAGAAAATTAATACTACAAATAACCATGTAACCGGAGTAACTTATGTTGATAGCTTCAATTCTAACTTAGGTCCGGTGACGGTTGATTGTGACAATATAGTTGCAAATTGTGCGATGCCTTTGGTGAGTGAAATGCTCGAAGAACCGCATTCTACTTCCTTGAAAGAAAAAATCTCGTCATACGAGGAAGCCTGCTCGCTTTTGTCAGTCTACATTGGTGTTAACGGCGATCTCGGTGATGTAGGTGTTAAATATTACTCAACCGTATTTCCGGGCGAAGATGTCAAAGAACTCAAAGATGTTTATCCCAACCACCGGGGAGATTGGTCAAAACGCGCCTTCGTTTTTGTAGATTACAGCAAAATAGATGCAAAACTGGCTCCTGAAGGAAAAGATGTTGCCGTGATTTGCGGAGCTGATTACTTGGAGGATTGGGAAGGGCTTAGCGAAGATGAGTATAGATCAAAGAAAGAAGAGGTTGCAGAAGTCGTGCTTCAGCGATTGGAATACCGTTTCCCGGGAATCAGAGACCGTATCGAGTATTATGAAGTCGGCACACCGAAGACCATTAAAGATTACACGCTCAACCCCAAAGGCACAGTCTATGGCTATGCCCAAACTCCCCAACAATCAGGCTTCAAGCGATTCCGGGAAAATTTCCTGATTCCCAATCTCTATTTCGCTTCCGCCTGGGCGTTCCCCGGAGGCGGATTTACAGGAGCGATCGTGAGTGGATTTTTGGCGGGCCTGAAAATGCATAATGCGGCGGAATGGTCGGAGAACTCTGCACTCGAATTGCCGGACGAAAGAATAGTCAGGCTGATCGAAAAGAATAATATTGCCAAAGATACTATTGAACTGACTTTTGAGAAGCCAAAAGGTTTCAGCCACGTGACAGGTCAGTATGTAGTTCTTAATTTAATTAACCCGGCAACGAACGAACTGGATATGCCGTTTCGCTCTCTTTCGATCGTATCGCATCCTGAGGAGCCGGTTTTGAGATTTGCCATGCGTCTGAGCGATAGTAGTTTTAAGAAAAGCTGTGATCTTTTGAAGGCAGGGGACAAAGCATTGATATTTGGGCCGATGGGTAATTTTTCCCTGTCAGAAAATTCTCAGGAAAATATCGTCTTTCTGATAGGCGGGATCGGAATCACACCGGTGATCCCGATGCTCAAAGAGCTGCAAAGAAACAATCATAAGGGCAAAGTACATCTGTTTTATTCAAATAAAGAATCATCAACCTCCGCTTATTTAGATGAAATCGAAACGAATCATCCTGACAATTTCAACTTGGTTAATGTCTGCACCAAAACCGATAAGAGAATAGATGAGGCTCTTGTGAAAGAGCATCTTAATGACTTGGAAAAATACAATTACTACCTGGTTGGGACATCATCATTTATAAAGGGCATGAGGGAACTACTTGTTCAATACGGTATTAAAACCGCGCAAATAAAAGAAGACGATTATGGGTAAACAGGGATGCATACGATCCGGGCGGAGACGATGGCGTGACCATTGACTCGTGCGAAGCAGAAGGAACATTGAAACGCGGAAGCCCAACTGCCGTTATCACCCGAACTCGAAATCTCTGCAAATAAAAGAGATATCTATTTGCGATGCGCAGTCTTACCCGATTCCCGTGAACATTAAAACCAGGGTTTCTTGTTGTTTATGTAGGTTTGGACAAAATCTTCGTCAGATTTAGTTAAGTAAATAATTCCTTCAATTATCCCGATGACGCTGGGTATCAGAATAAGCGGTGTTCCAATCCCGCAAGTGATCATCGCAATTATAAATGCAATAACCCACGCTGCGATCAGGATTATTCCTTCCTGCTGATACCCGAGTATAAACTTGTGGACGCCAAATC
>JABDJV010000388.1 GCA_013003295.1 Pyrinomonadaceae bacterium
TTCTGGCCCAGGCCCTGGTCAAAAAATTGTGCGAAAGATGTAAGGTTCCGGACGAACAAACCTCTGAGGCATACGGAAAGGTGGTATACAAGGGCGTTGGATGTCCGGACTGTTTCAACAAGGGGACACGGGGACGAACCGCAATGGCCGAAATTTTGTATTTTAATGATGACGTCAAACAGTGGATTCAGAATCGAAAAATGTCGGCCCGGGATATAGTCCGCAAAGCGATCGATTCGGGTTTTCTGATTCCGATGAGAACCGTTGCGCACCAAAAGGTGGTTTCCGGCATCACTTCGGAAATGGAAGTTGCAGGTGTGCTTGGATTAGTCGAAAGCGAACGGCAGTTTGCCAACCGGCGTTTTGAACGTGATTCCGGTATGAACAGCGGGATCGACGATATACGAGACGAAGAGGCCTCGGCGAAAACGGTTTAGTGGGAACCGGGTAAAAGCTCATTGGCAATTTGTGAGAGGCACTCTTGAAGACGTCGCTCAGAATTTAGGAGCAAGAAAATGAACGAAAGCAGAAACATCGTAAACATTGCCGGAAAGCGGGCTGCGAGTTCAACGGTGAGGAGTTTTGACCGTGGGGCTTCCGGTCAGGTTGCTCAGGCCAACAGAATTCGCCCGGTCGCAACCGCCGGAAGGCGGGAGCTATTTGTCCCTTCGGAGGAAGCGTTTTCAGAAAACGGGTTTAAATATGTCGGCATTGATTCGCTAAACGAAACAATAAAAGGCTATGTTCAGACTCAGGATCCGGTACAGGCTTCCAAAGAACTCGAGCGAGCCGGAATTCGGGTGCTCTCGATGAGCCCGAGAATTGGAACGCGAAAAAAGAACCGGCGTCCGACGGCGATCGAATTTGCGACCCTTGCCGAGCAATTTGGCGACCTGATGGAGATCGGTGAAAGCCCAACCCAGGTTTGCCGTCTGCTGGCGTTTTCGCAAACAAATCAAATCCTGGCCGACGCGTTAATGGATTCGGCAGAATTGATCATCAATGGCCGCAGCCTGTCAGAAGCGTTCGGAGCCCAAAAGAATCAAGCCGGCGAGCCGCTTTTCCCGGTCACCTTTCTTTGTGCGCTTCGCATCGGTGAAGAGATCGGTACGGCTGCCGATTCCGAAAGCGGCATCGATAAGAGTGCATTTTTATTGACTCTTCATCGTTTCGCCGAAGCTGAGAAAAAAGCTGAATCGATCCGCTCAAATATCCGTTCAGCGCTGATGTATCCGGTCGCCGTGATCGCATTCTGTGTTGTGGCAGTAGGGATCGTCGAGTATTTCGTGATGCCGCGTATGGTTGAGCTCTACAGCTCGCTCCTTACCGGGCCCGACAAGCAATTGCCGTTTATAACGCGAATTCTGATCGTCGGTTCTGACTTTTTGACCAGCTGGTGGGGAATCTTTTTTGTACTCTTCCTGATAATCGCACTGATCGGATTCTGGAGGTGGGCAAAAACGCCCGCCGGAAGCGATGCGCTGAAGGTCTTTTCCCTGCGGGTGCCGGTATTTGGCACGTTTTTCCGCCACTATTTTGCCGCGCAGACACTTCGGACATTGGCCATGCTTTCGTCGGGAATTCCGTCGATGACGGAGAGGTTTTTGGTCGCGGCCGAGACATCTTCGAACCCGGAGTACGCAAAGATGTTGATGCACGTGCGTCACCGCTTTATGACCGAATCGACGGACCTGCATAAATTGTTTGTTCCCTACCCTTTTCTGATGGGTAAAGAATTTGCCGGGGTGCTTTTAACATTTGAAAAAACCGCCGATATGCAAAACACATTTCATAATTATGCCGAGGTCGTCGAAACGCGCGCCGAGCGGGAATTACAAGCGGTTCTTTTTTGGCTTCAGAATTTTGCCATCGTACCTGTCGGCATCTTTGTCGGGTTTATTGTGGCTGCATTATACAGCCCAATGTTTGAAATTGGTGGAAGGATCGGCGGCGGGTGATCAACGGGCAGGTTGAGGAAGGTAGAAAATGAAAAAACCTAGACGACATATGCATGATGAGTCTGGTATTTCGCTACCGGAAGTACTGATAGTCACGGTCATTGTTGCGATCGTTGCTTCCCTTGCTTTATTGCAGTTTGGAAGCTCACGCGAGCAGCTGAGAAGACAGAATGTCGCCCAGCAGCTAAAACAGGCGTTTGAGCGCGCACGGTTTGATTCGGTAAAACGCAGGGCAGTGGGCGGTGGCGTCCCTTATGCGGCGGTGATAGTGGATTCCGATTCTTATACGCTTGTGCTCGACCTGAACGCGGACGGCGATACAACCGATCCGGGCGAGACAACGGTGACGAGTTTTACCAATCAAACGATAATACCGGGGCCGGGATCAAGTGCATCGCTTCCCGTTACGATCTCGTTTGATAAGCGGGGCGAAGTTGCTGCCGCTACGCCGATCTTTATGGTCTGTAACGTTACGCCTTGCTCGCTGTCGGATAATACACCGGGAAAAGCAAATGTTGTCGTCGTAACACCGACCGGAACCGTAAACCTGCTCGGAGGCGGCGTGGCGATTCCGACATTTACGGCACCGACGCTGAGTCCGGTCGGATCGGGTTCGGGTATTAACGAAGACGTTACAATGCCGTAACACAGATTTTGAACATGATAATGGATTTAGGTTATGCGGATCCTTAAAACCATAAATAGAAACTTTGGACGTCTGGATATACCGGCGAAAAATGGTTTTACGCTCGTTGAGGTATTGGTTGCCGCGATAATTATGATCATTTTGAGTATCGGGATTCTAACGGTATTCAGCAATGTAACGGAGCGAAACCGCGGGGAAAACCTGAGGATTCAGGCTCTTTCTGTGCTTCAGTTGGAAGTTGAGTACTACCGAAGCCTAAAATTTGTTCCCGGCGCTCAAACCGCGGCGGATCTGCCAAACCACAGAAATGCTGACCTGTATGCCGGTAGCCACACCCTTTCGCCGGTAACGACGCTTGACGGCCGGGTCTTTAACGTCACGGCGGTGGTCACCAACGTATCACCTTCGACGGACGAACATCTGTGCAAATTTAAGGAAATTGTAATTACGGCCACACCCGCTTCCGCCGAGGGGGGGTGGCTTTCAAACCTTGGAACCAGCGTTACGATCCAGCGCGTCAGGTCAAATTAGACGGCGGAAAGAATGTGAGAGAGGGATCTTGATTATGAACCCCGAAACTGAAAAAAGGCGGAGAAGAAATTCCGAAATGGGCTACTCTTTGATCGAGCTCATCGGTGCCCTGGTCTTGACTTTGGTGATCCTTTCGATCGCCGTGACCGTCTTTACCGCTGCTCTTGGATCCAGATTACGTGAAACGGGCAATACTGACGCGGTTACCTCAGCTCAGGCCGCATTGAACGTTATGAGCCGTGAGATCGGAAATTCGGGTTACGGACTCTCTACAAACGGGATCGTTTTTGCGGATACAAACCGCAAGAAACTGCGAATCAGAGCAAATATTAACAATCAAAATAACCAGACGGACACTGCCGGCGAAGACGTTCAGTTCTTTTACGATTCGGCTTCGCAATCCGTTGTAAGATACGACCGAAATACCGGGACGGTCTCCGGCATGATCAACCAGGTAAGCGACGTTGACTTTATTTATACGGACTTTGCGCCAAATGGCAGCACGACGACAAGCACGACGGCGGCTTCTGTAAATACGGGACGCGTGACGATCAATTTGCAGGTTATTCTGCCTGACGTACAAGGACAGCCCGCAAATCGTCGTGTTCAGGTCAGTACGGACGTAACACTCCGAAATTCGACATACCATTTAGGACAGTACTAGATTTGGATGTATGGGAATTACATCCGGGAGACAGGAGAATGAAAAACATCGATGTGAGACGCGATAATGTTCAAAACCAACGAGGTGCGGCACTGATCACGGTTGTGATGATAGCTGCCCTGTTGTCGATCGCGAGTATTGCGATATTGTCCGGAGTAGGAAACAATTCGCGAAATTCGACCGACGTCCTATCAGAAAGTAAAGCCTATTACGCCTCGGAAAGCGGCCTTCAGGCGACGATAAATGTCTTGCGGAATGACGACACGGTCGATTACAAATACGCGGCAGCAAATCCTACTCTTTCTGCGAAGTTACCATATAACTACCCTACCAGTGGGACTTCAACGCGCGCTGTTATCGGAGACTCACCCGGAAGCTATGACCCAAATACGGGCGCAGCCTACAGTGTGTTTGTAACGGACCCCGATAATTCTGCCGGCCCATCGACTTATCAAACTTCGGGTGGATTCGTAGCGGTAAACGGCGGAACCGTGTCGGCCGATTTCAAAACGGTTTACTTTCCGAATTCGACTGATCCGGTAAGGACCGAGATCAGCTATAGCGATCAGGCGAGCACGGTCAACGACTATACGAGCAATCGCCAAATCGGCACGTTTACGAGGACATTGGTCGGCGGCGGAGTGACTATTCCGGACGGAACCGAGCTGAAATTCAGGATCGATTATTTTCTGACAAGTCCGCAGCCGGGCGGCGTGATAAATATTTTCGGCGCGATCACGCAGGTCGATCCGACAAACCTTGAGGTAGCTTTTCAGACCCAGAACTATAACCTCCGCGGCAGTGTGATGGAGCTTTGTGACGGCCCCACGGGCGGTCCAAACTGCACCGATGTGACGTTTAACTTACAGGCAAACCCATCCGAACCGCTCTACGCCTATACGACTTCTCCCGAACCATACCGGTTGCGGGTCGTGTCGACGGGTTACGGCCCGAATGGGGCAACAAAACAGTTGGAAGGAATCATAAAAAAAGATGCATTCGGCGGCCTTGGCTCGGGTGCAGCGACGACCATGCTTGGAACAAACGCGACACCGCCCGGCGGTCTGCCGTTTTTGTTTGACCCGGGAACATCAAATGGGGTCGAATATTCGGGAGGCGATTGTTCGTCCCCGCAGGGTTGCGTACCCTCATTTGGATTGACCGATCCGGATAATCTTGATTATGTCGATTCTCATCCGCCGGCTGGTGATCCGTCGCAGATGCAGCCTCCGGCAGCGCTTCTGAGTGGATCCAGCTTACCTGATTGGCAGCAGTCACCGGCAGCTATGGATGCGTTAGTCGGCACCCTTAGAAC
Source organism: Pyrinomonadaceae bacterium (assembly GCA_013003295.1). GTDB lineage: Bacteria > Acidobacteriota > Blastocatellia > Pyrinomonadales > Pyrinomonadaceae > Aridibacter. The sequence goes on from JABDJV010000388.1 coordinate 5,115, forward strand.
GGCGGCACTGAACTCCGGAAGATATTTTGTGAACCCGACCGGCGACGCCGCAAACTTTGGCGTCGGCTCAAACTCAAATCCACCGGGTGACCATACTGAGGGAACGGGAATAACATTTTGCGAGGGAAGCTGCAAGATCGGTGCCGACGGCGGTGGAATCCTTGTTGTCACCGGAAAACTCACCAATGTCGGTGGTTTTGATTTCAAGGGAATAATTATCGTAACCGGCGAGGAAGGTTGGGAACGAAACGGCGGCGGAAACGGACAAATTATCGGGAATATAATAATCGCGCCGTATAATAGGCGGACTTACATTCCCGAAAATCATTCAACGTCCTTCCTGGCGCCGCGATACTACATTACCGGTGGCGGCGGCTCGGACGTGATCTACAGCGACATTGGATCAACGCTCGATAATACGCTCGGAATCAACAATCTTATGCAGGGAGTCGCAGAAAAATAGGAAGACGGCCCGATTAGACATATACATATGATAAATAGAAAAAATGAGGCATACGTTCGGTAAACCGGATCGAAGTGTGTTGCAGATCAAATAGCTTTTTGAGGAAATACTTCGGCGGTATTTCTATCGGAAATAGGGGTATAAGTTATGAGATGTATGAGTTGCCTGAATATGAATTCAAATGGCGCCGCCAATTGTTTTTATTGTGAAAGCTCACTTGATGCTTCAGGGC
>JABDJV010000390.1 GCA_013003295.1 Pyrinomonadaceae bacterium
TATTCGACCATCTGTTGGGTGTGAAAAGTGCCCTCCTTTCCGGTGATGCCTTGCACAATAAGGCGCGTATCTTTATCGACTAAAATGCTCAAATCTATTCTCCTAAATGTATGTGAATTATGACTTCGGGATTATATCACGAGGTTTTATTTCTTTGATAATTGACTGAACAAAAAAAGTCCGAACATTAAACGATTAAGTCTCGTAGTTACATTTGATCGCGGCAGTTTCGGTCAAACAAGATTTGTAATTTCCTTTTGGCATTTTATGCGGCAACTTTATTCATTCTATGCAGACGCATTTTGGATTGCGATCAAGTCGATCTTTGAGCACAAGCTGCGGGCGTTTCTGACCCTGCTCGGTGTCATTATCGGCGTTGCTTCGGTGGTTGTCGTCGGGGCCTCGATCAGTGGTCTCAATTCTTACGTCATGGACCGGGTTACAAAGGTCCTCGGGGCAAACCATTTTATGATGGCAAGAATAGCCCGCAGCGGACACATGGAAGATGAAGAATTCGAGCGGATGATGAAGCAGAATCGAAAACTCGAATGGGACGAATATGAATATATAAAGGCGAATTGCAAAACGTGTTCAGAGATCGGAGCCCAAAAAAATTCGGGCACCGATATCAAATTTGAAGATGAGGAAATGGTTTCGGTCGGGATCCGCGGTGTAACTTCAAATATGCTTCTGATCGAGGATAAAACGATCGAGGTGGGCCGGTTCATACTGCCCAGCGAGGTAAAAAGAACCGCAAGGGTTTGTGTTATCGGAACAGATGTCCGCGATAAATTTTTCCCAAATACAGATCCGATCGGCAAGGAAATAAAGGTTCGCGGTATCCCGCTTCGGGTTATCGGAATGGAAAAGCAGCGCGGATCGATGTTTGGCCAGTCGCAAGACCGGCACATATACATCCCGGTCACGCTGAATCTGCAGATGTTCGGTTGGGGCGGCGGTATTCAAATCCACGGTAAAGCGGAAAAACCTGAAGACCTGCCGATCGCGATTGAAGAGGCGACCACGCTTCTTCGGAACAAACGAAAACTTATCGGAAGCAAGGAAAGCACCTTTGGCGTTGTGAACACCGCCGACCTGGCCGGACAGATCGATCAATTTACCGCAGCCATCGCCGGCGTGGTCATTCCGATCACCCTCACAATTCTGATGGTAGGCGGAATCGTCGTGATGAATATCATGCTTGTTTCGGTAACCGAAAGAACATTTGAGGTGGGCCTGCGGAAAGCACTTGGTGCGACCCGGAAACAGATCATGCTCCAATTTTTGATCGAATCTGCGGCGCTGTGTATCTTTGGCGGAATTCTTGGAATTTTTCTGGCAGCCGGCGCAACATCGGTCATAACCTTGATCCTGGGCATAACCATGACCATTACCATCGGGTATATCGTATTGGCGGTCGTCGTTTCGACTGTGATCGGGGTAATTGCCGGGCTTTATCCGGCCTACAAAGCCTCCAAGCTCGATCCGATCGTTGCGCTTCAGCATTCATAGGATAAAACATGGCAGTTTCAACTTCATTACCAAAAGAAGTCCTAAAGATGGCGATCGATACGATCCTGGCCAACAAATTTCGCAGCTTTCTGACGATTCTGGGGATTGTCGTCGGAATAATCACCGCGATCGTCGTCGCCTCGATTCTACTGGGTCTGCGTCAGAATATCGTCGCGATGATCGAAGATTATGGAACAAATAATATCTATGCTTTTCACATTACCACCGGGTTTGGGCCGCCGAATCGTGAAGAGCGTGCACGCAAGGTCTTGACCCTGGCCGATGCTGAAGCGATATTGAAACAGTCTGAGGCCGTTGAGGATATTGCTCCAGTCGTTCCGAGAATCGGTTCTCTGGGCCGTGGATTTGACGACAATTTGGTCTACGAAGATAAGAATTACAGATGGGCGCTTACCGATGGTGTGACACCGAATTATCCCTCGATCACAAACCTGGTGCTCAGCGAAGGCCGCTTTATCACCGAGGCTGACAACCAGCAGCGTCGGAATGTATTGGTCATTGGCATTAATACGGCCGATGCACTTTTCCCCGGAAAAGAAGGCGACCGTGTCGGAAAAATGGTCCGGATGAACGGGCAGATGTGGGAAATTATCGGTGTCATCGAGAAGCGCAAAGCGGGACTTTTTGGTGAGAATGAAGAGGACCGGAGCGTTTTTATGCCATTTAGAACGGCCCGTAAGGTTGCTCCGCACCGCGATTATACCCTCCATATAATCAAAGCGAAATCAAATCGCGTTCAGGAAGCTCTTGAAGACTCGGAGGGCATTCTTCGCCAGAGGAGAGGAGTCAAATTTGGTGAACCCAACGATTTTGATATTAAAACTGCAGATGCTTTTATCAAACAATTCGATTCGATCATTGGCGGTATCGGAATAGCTGCGATCGCCATCTCCTGTCTTGGCTTGATGGTTGGCGGAATCGGAGTAATGAATATAATGCTCGTTTCCGTTACCGAGAGAACCAAAGAGATCGGCATCCGCAAGGCCCTTGGAGCCACGAAGAGTGCGATCGTGATGCAGTTTTTGATGGAGGCAATGACGTTGACTTTCTTTGGTGGGCTTCTGGGGGTGATAGTTGCGATCGGAATATCACAGCTGGTAATGCTTCTTGTCCCGAGTCTTCCGGCAATAATCGAGTACTGGTCGATCGTTTTGGCTTTGGTCGTTTCGGTCGGGGTCGGCTTGATTTTCGGCGTTCTGCCGGCTCGAAAAGCCGCTCAGCTTGATCCGATCGAGTGCTTGCGTTACGAGTAAAACTACCTCCCGCGCTTTAACAAATATCGAACCTCATTGAAAAATTCGCAGGTTATTGTATATTCACTTGCGAGGATGACAAAGAAAAAGCCTGTAAGTACCAAGACCATCGGAAGAAGCGATATAGCTGATTTTCCGAAACTCGATCTTAAGAAAATAAATATTAAGATTGATTCCGGTGCCTACACATCTGCGATCCATTGCTGCCGGATCGAAAAGGCATCCGACAACACAATAGAGGTGATCTTCCTCGACGAAGAAGATCCCAAATATACAGGCAAGATTCATAGGTTTGAAAGCTTTAAAGAAAAAAAAGTAAAAAGCTCAAATGGCGAGATCGAAAGACGCTTCATTGTCGAAACCGAGATAATCATTAGCAGTGAATCCTACGAAATTTCTCTTTCGCTGACCTATCGCGGCGATATGCGATTCCCGGTTTTGATCGGACGGAAATTCCTCGCTAAGAACCATTTTGTCGTAAACCCCCGCCTTAAAAATCACCTTCACAAAAAAGATTTTTCAAAAAGGAAAAAATAAGTATTTTCAGAATAGGATGATCGCAAATTTTCCTTTGAATTCTGCGAAATAGCGTATAGTGATATTTCGACTTAGGAAAGCTCGATCAAAACAATATGAAAATCGTAATTTTATCTGCAAATCCAAAGCTTTACTCGACAAAACGCCTTATTGAAGCCGGCGAAAAACGCAACCACGAAATGGCGGTTGTTAATCATACAAAATGTGTTCTGCAGATTGAAAAAAAGAATCCGATAATTGTTTATCAAGGAACAAGACTCGAAGGTGTTGATGCCGTAATACCAAGAATCGGTGCTTCGGTCACGTTTTTTGGTGCTGCAGTCGTGCGTCAGTTTGAGATGCAGAAGATTTTCACGGCCGTTGAGTCGCAGGCCTTAGTAAAATCACGCGACAAACTCCGCAGCCTCCAGCTGCTTTCCCGGGCCGGTTTGGGAATGCCCAAAACCGTTTTTTCAAACTATACAAAAGATACCGAAGCCGTTGTAAGCCTGATCGATTCGAAGCCGATAATTTTAAAACTACTGGAGGGCACACAAGGATTAGGCGTGATACTTGCTGAAACCAAAAAGGCTGCCGAATCGGTTTTAGAGGCGTTCAACGGCCTGGAAGCGAGAGTCGTGCTGCAGGAATTTATTGAAGAAGCAAAGGGTGCAGACCTAAGGGCTTTCGTCGTTGACGGAAAAGTCGTCGGCGCGATGAAACGTCAGGCAAAGGAAGGCGAATTTAGATCCAATCTGCATCGGGGCGGATCAGCAGAGTTGATAAACCTTTCCGACGAAGAGGAAGACGCGGCGATCAAAGCGGCCCGCGTGATGGGATTGGGCATTGCGGGAGTTGATATGCTTCAGTCATCCAGGGGGCCTCTGATCCTCGAGGTAAATTCTTCGCCCGGGCTCGAGGGCATTGAGAACGCCACCGGGAAGGATATTGCAAATCAAATTATTCGCTATGTCGAGCGCCACATTTAACAAGAATGGAAATTCTAGGCCAAAAGGTAATTCCCGGAAAGCGCAACCATCTGGAAATGTCCGTTGGTTCGCTCTATACAAGGACGAAGATCGAAGTCCCGATAATTGTCGAAAAAGCCCGGGAAGAAGGCGCGACGCTTCTTGTTTCTGGAGGTGTTCATGGTGATGAGGTTACTGGAATCGAAATGGTCCGGCGGCTTCTTTACGGAAAATTGATCAAACCCGAGTTTGGCGCAGTGATCTGCATTCCAATTGTAAACGTCATGGCTTTTTTGAATATGAATCGGAAGTTTGCTGATGGCCGTGATCTAAATCGGTCGTTTCCGGGAAATGCAAAAGGATCACTGGCGAGCCAGGTCGCC
>JABDJV010000392.1 GCA_013003295.1 Pyrinomonadaceae bacterium
CAATTCCGACGTGTACGTGAACCCCAAAGATCAGCAAGCTCCGGGCCACCATCTGAAGCTCGTCTACAAGCAATTCGTAGCGTGCGTCGTCAAAAATCTCCTGTTCGGACCATTTTGAAAACGGGTGGGTCGAAGCGGCAACGATCTCCAGATTTTTCTTCCTGGCCAGACTCGAAATAATGCAGCGCAATTTCGAAATATCTTCCCGTGCTTCCTGAATGTTTGCACAAACTCCCGTCCCGACCTCGATCATCGACTGAATCATCTCAGGCTTCACTTTCTCCCCAAGCATCAGTCTTCCTTCTTCTAAAATTTCCGAAACGTGAGATTTTAATTCGCGGGTAGTTGGATCAACGATCTGAAATTCTTCTTCGATTCCAAGAGTAAATGAATCAAACATAGGTTCTCCCTTCTGGTTGAATAGCTCAAACAAAAAAACCTATAAGTTTAAGCAGCACGGCACTAATCCAACTCCAATTCGCGCTTTAGCGTGGTCACATTTTCGATCGTGAGATCTTTGAATCGAACTCCAACCCCTTGCCCGGCATCGACATAGGCAACAACCCCTTTGACGTTGAAATCCTCTCCGCCAAAAGTCATTTCCATGCTTATTTCCTGCCCCGATTCAAGATCTGCATTTGTCGCAATATAAAGACCGCCTACGCCGATATCCCTTGTATTTGCGATTCCTGTGGCATCACCTCCCTCAAAGCTAACGCCGACTATCAATTTTTTTCGATCCGATTGCCGCCTCTCTTGCGCTGAGAGCGCCTCGTCTGGTTCTTTTGGTAGCATATTCCCCCCGTAAGTTTATGAAATTTAAACCCCTTGCAATCTCCATTGTAATGTATTTTTTTTATTTTGTAATTTCTTTTTTCCCTGAATCGGCTATGAAAAATGGACCGGGCGGACCGTTGGCGCTCTTAGCCCATTTCCTTGGCCAGTTTCAGGAATACTTTTGCTGCGTGTGAAAGCACTGCGTTCCTTCGATGGACAATATGTAGCTTACGCTCGAATTTCATTTCTTTAACGGACAGACCTTTTAATATCCCGCTGGCTATCTCGTTTTGAGCCGTCAGCTTTGGCACAAGGGCCGCTCCCGCTCCCAGCTCCACCAATCTCTTGATCGCTTCCAAAGACGGCATCTCAACCGCGATATTCAACTTGGTTTTGTGTTTCGCAAACTTTTCGATCACCTGCTCCCGATACGGCGAAGGTGCGTTATGGGCAATAAAGGTCTCGATCCCCAGGTCCTTTACGGAAACGGTCTTTCTATTTGCCAACCGATGACTCGGTGCTACGATCAGGACCAGTTCATCGACGCTGACTGCTATCGATCTGACAAACTTATCCTTTGGCTTAAATGAAATCACTCCAAGTTCAACTTCCCTAGCCATGATCTCTTTCGGAATTCTGCTCGCAACGCCCCTTCGGACATCGATCTTTATCAGCGGATGCCGGTTCTTAAATTCATTTATTACCGGAAGGAGGTAGAAAACCGTATGCTCGTTGGCGCTGATCGTCACCTTTCCATGCTGAAGGTCTTTAAGATCCCTGATTGCAGTTTTAGCGGCGGTTCTTGTATTTACCAATTGTTTTGCATAGTCAAGCAATACCTCTCCGGCGTGTGTCAACGTTCCATCTTTTGACGACCGGTCAAACAGCTTTTCGCCCAACTCCGCCTCCAGACGGCTTATCCCCTGACTGACCGCTGGCTGGGTTCGATGCAAAACCTCGGCCGCCCGGGAAAAACTTTTTTCCTCAGCGACAACGATCAACACTTCTAATTCATGTATGTCCATAATTTCAACCGCAGAATCTCCGCTGCTAAAAACCCCATGTTTTCAGCATGGTTACAAAACAAATACTTCTCAGCAATTTACAGATAGCTTGTTTAATAAAACTAATTTATATCAATATTACTCCGGCTAACGATATAAATTAAATTTATCTTTTGATAGAAATAATAATCTTGACTTTTACTTTTTACCCTGTGTAGTATTGCCAGTCAAGTGTTCCTATGCCCCTTTTTGCCATCTTTTTTGATCAACCGGAGGAATAATGAACGAAAACAGAATCGAATTCTTTGATACAACTTTGCGCGACGGCGAACAATCTCCCGGCTGCTCGATGAATCTGGATGAGAAAATTGAGCTTGCGCGCCAAATCGAACGCCTTGGCGTCGATATAATCGAAGCCGGTTTCCCAATTGCTTCAGAGGGAGATTTTCGCGCCGTCAAAGCAGTATCGCAGATATGTGAGACCGCGAAGATAGCAGCTCTTTGCAGAACCGTAGACGGAGACATTTCGCGGGCCGCGGAAGCCCTTGCGCCGGCACACAGACCAAGAATTCATACGTTTGTTGCGACCTCCGACATACACATGGAATTTAAACTGAAAAAGACCCGTGAAGAAGTTCTGGAGATGACCCGTAACTCGGTAAGCAGGGCGAGGAATTATGCCGAAGACGTCGAGTTTTCTGCGGAAGACGCAACTCGAAGCGATCCAGACTTTCTGTGCGAAGTTCTTCAGACCGCGGCAGATGCTGGCGCCAGCGTTTTAAATATCCCCGACACGGTTGGGTATGCTCTTCCGAATGAATTTGCAGATCTGGTTCGAACTGTAAAAGAAAAGGTCGTAGGTACCCGCGATATTTCAATAAGTGTTCACTGCCACAACGATCTGGGGCTCGCCGTTGCAAATAGTCTTGCTGCGATCGACGCGGGTGCGACACAGGTGGAATGTACGGTCAACGGAATTGGCGAAAGGGCCGGAAACGCGTCGCTTGAAGAACTTGCGATGGCCTTCAAAGTTCGTCAGGATCAAATGCCGTTTAGAAGCAATATCGACACTTCGGAGCTATTTCCAACAAGTCAGTTGTTGTCCTCAATGATAAGTTTTGGCGTTCAGCCAAATAAAGCGATCGTCGGCCGAAACGCTTTTGCCCACGAAGCAGGCATTCATCAGCATGGAGTTTTAAGTAATCCGCTTTGTTATGAGATCATGACCCCGGAATCGGTCGGCGCGCCGAAAACAGATATAGTTTTAGGAAAACATTCCGGCAGGCATGCTCTGATAGCACGCTACAGCGAGTTAGGGTTCGAGCTTGAAAGTGAAGAGATCACTTCGATTTACGAAGCATTTACAACATTGGCCGACAAAAAGAAGACTATCTACGATCAGGATCTGTTGGCGCTGCTGCCGGAAACCGCTGGTCAGGCTGCGATCGCAGCTTAGTAGCGTTTTGATCCGCCAAGGTCTAAGAATCATATGAAATTAGCAGTTCTTGCAGGCGATGGAATCGGAAAGGAAGTTACGCGGGAAGCAGTAAACGTTCTGGAAAGAGTATCGAATCTCTTTGATATTGATGTCCGGATTGAGCAGTTCGAGATCGGAGCCGAAGCGATCAAAGCCAATGGTTCGCCTCTTCCTGAAAGGACTTTGGAAGGATGTCTAGAATCGGACGCCGTACTGCTTGGGGCCGTCGGCTCTCCCGAATTTGACGATCTTCTGCCCGAAGACAGACCTGAGATCGGTTTACTTAACTTAAGAAAACATCTCGGCGGCTTCGCAAACCTGCGGCCGGCAAAATCCCACCCGTCCCTGGTCAATTCGTCTCCATTGCGGCCGGAGATATTCGAGGGAACCGACCTGCTTATCGTCCGGGAACTCCTGGGCGGAATATATTTTGGTGAACCCAGGGGTTTCAGCGAAGACCGCCGCCGAGCTTTCAACACGCTAACCTACAGCGCATTCGAAATTGAACGGGTAGCAAGAATCGCCTTTGATATCGCGCGCGACCGAAAAAAGAAGTTGACCTCGGTCGATAAGGCCAATGTGCTTGAGTCTTCGCGTTTATGGCGCGAAACGGTCAACAACGTCGCAGCTGAATACCCGGACGTAGAGCTGGAACATCTCTTTGTCGATGCATGTGCGATGCATCTCGTGACTGATCCAAATCGATTTGACGTTATCCTGACCGGAAATCTGTTCGGCGATATTTTGTCTGACGAAGCCGCCGTCTTGACCGGATCGCTTGGAATGCTTGCATCGGCAACCATTGGCGGAAAGGTTGATCTCTACGAACCGGTTCATGGTTCTGCTCCGGATATTGCTGGGAAAAATCAGGCCAATCCACTTGGCGCGATCGAATGTGCTGCCATGTGCCTGGCTCAAACGGCGAACAAACGACAGGCCTCCGAAGCGATTCAAACGGGAGTTCAAAAAGTTTTGAGTGAAGGGTATCGGACGGTCGACCTGATCACCAATGCCGATGATGTCAAAGTGACGACAGAGGAAATGGGCGAATTGGTTGGGCGTTACGCCACCGAAAGCGCTAACTTTACTCATGCTCACCGCGCGGTCTAATATACCGAAGGCAGATCGACCGGTTAGGTAAGCATGAAAACACTTTACGATAAAATTTGGGAATCCCATTTGGTCAGCTCGGAAACGGGCAAACCGGATCTTCTTTACATCGATCTACACCTGGTCCATGAGGTCACCACGCCGCAGGCATTTGAAGGGCTGCGTCTTTCCGGGCGAAAAGTGCGGCGCCCGGACCTGACTATCGGAACTATCGATCACGCTATTCCAACCAAAGACCGAGATCTCCCGTTTAACGACCCGGTCGCAGCTAAACAGGTAAAAACTCTCAGGCAAAACGCAAAAGAGTTTGGCGTACGGGTATTTGACCTTGATGAAATTGAGCAGGGTATCATTCACGTAATGGGACCCGAGCAAGGATTGACGCATCCGGGTATGACTATAGTCTGCGGTGATTCTCACACGGCAACCCACGGAGCATTTGGAGCGCTCGCATTTGGGATTGGCACCTCTGAGGTCGAACATGTCCTTGCGACTCAGTGCCTGCAGCAGACGAAGTCGAAGAATCTGAACATACAAATTGAAGGAAAACTTCCCTTTGGCGTAACCTCCAAAGACCTGATCCTCGGCATAATTAACAAGATCGGTACCAACGGAGGCACTGGTTTTGTCATAGAATACTCGGGAGAAACGATCCGGGAGCTATCGATGGAAGCACGAATGACGGTCTGCAATATGTC
>JABDJV010000425.1 GCA_013003295.1 Pyrinomonadaceae bacterium
GATATACGCGCATTAAACGTTTGTCTTCAGGGCACTTTTTGGTTGAAACAAAATTTGCGTCTGAAAGTCTCGCCACCATTTTATTTACGGTCGGCGGGGAAACACACAAATCGCGGACAAGATCGGCCTGGCTTTGTCCATCCTTTTCCCACAAAGACGCCAATATCTGTACCTGCCCGGAATGGAGTCCGATCTCACACATCGCTTCTTCATTTGCTTTCCGGTGCGCGACGGTGAGTCGGGATAAAACTCTGTTTACGTCAAATTCCATTTGTTTCCTAGGCTTGACATTTCATTAGCCTGCTAATAGTATATTTATAAGCTAGCTAAAGAATATCGAAATTAAGTTAAATGTACAAGGGGGAAGTATCGTGAAAGAAGTAAGAAGAATAGCAGAAATAATAACGCCGGAAACAACATCGGATGGGGCCGGAGTGACCTTAAAACGGGGCCTTGGAACGGCAAAACTAAATTATTTGGACCCGTTTTTACTCTTTGATCACTTTGGTTCGTCGAATCCGGACGAGTATATAGCCGGGTTCCCAATGCATCCGCATAGGGGAATTGAAACAGTTACATATATGCTTAAGGGGTTAATTAAGCACAAAGACTCGAGCGGTAACGAAGGAGTTTTGGGTGAAGGCGACGTTCAGTGGATGACCGCGGGAAGCGGCATAATGCACGAAGAGATGCCCCAAATGGAAGAGGGGAAGATGGAGGGGTTTCAATTGTGGGTGAATCTGCCGGCAAAAAATAAAATGATGAGGCCCAGGTATCAGGAATTCAAAAGCGCCGAAGTGCCCGTAGTTACAGCGAAAGACGGCGCAGTGATAAAGGTTCTGGCCGGAGAGGTCGATGAAACAAAGGGATTGGTAAAAGATATCGAAGCAAACCCGACATACATTGATGTCACGCTCGAGGGCGGGGTTGATTTTGCGAAAAGCATTCCAAAAGGGCATTCCGTCTTTGCATACGTCTTTGAGGGAGCGGCCGAATTTGGCGGGAATGATACCGACGAAGCGACATTGGTGGAAGCACCAAGGCTGGTCGTTTTTAAGGACGGGGATCTTGTCAAAATAAAGGCCTCTGAGAGAGTCGCCAGGTTCTTACTGGTTTCGGGGCAGCCTCTTGGTGAGCCGATCGCCAGGTACGGTCCTTTTGTAATGAATACCCGCGAGGAGATACAGCAGGCGTTGACTGATTTACAAACAGGCGCCTTTGTGAAATCTTATGAATAGAGGCTATATGAGCGAGTTTGAACAAAGAAAGGAGCGGCTTAAGAAGATCAGAAACAAGTTCTTGCGGTTTCATAAGGTCTTGCTCGATTGGGATCGGGCGAATTATGAAAGGGAATTTGGAGCGTTATCGAGCGGAAAGTTCCTTGAAATGCTGCTTAGCGACGAGCGCTTTGCTTGGCTGCGGACAATTTCTACCCTGATCGTCCGTATTGATGAAGCTTTTGATCTGGATGACGGTTTATCCGATGAAATGCTAAATGGATTCTATGAAGAATCTAGAAATTTTTTTGACGATTCGGATGAGTACCTGGAATTCAAATCCAGGCTCTCAGGTGCAATGGACAAACTCCCGGAAGCTAAAGCGATCCGGGATGAGATCCAGGTACTTTTGAAATGAAAAAAGGCGCGATATTCTCACGCCTTTTCAATGGTTAAACAGCGAACTGCAATTTAGCTCCTTCCACTATTTTTCCAATCGGCCAAAAAGGCATCGAGGCCCTTGTCCGTTAAAGGGTGCTTGACAATCTTCTTAAACACGCCAAACGGAACCGTTGCCACGTCCGCCCCGGCAAGTGCGGAATCTACTATATGCATTGGGTGGCGAATACTTGCTGCGAGCACTTCGGTTTCAAAACCATAGTTATCGTATATCTGGACGATATCAGCGATAAGGTCCATTCCGTTCTGCGAAAGGTCATCGAGCCGGCCTATGAACGGAGAGATGTAGGAGGCTCCGGCCTTCGCGGCAAGCAGTGCCTGGGTTGCTGAAAAGCATAGCGTAACGTTTGTTTTAATTCCCTCGCCGGTAAAAATTCTAGTGGCTTTTAGTCCGTCCCAGGTCAAAGGGCATTTGATCACGACATTATCTGCGATCTTTGCAAGCTCGCGTCCTTCATTCAGCATTCCGTCGGTGTCAATCGCAGTTACTTCAGCCGAAACGTCGCCGGAGACGATCGAGCAGATCTCGGCGATTCGTTCCTTAAAATCGATATCGCCTTCTTTTGCCACCAATGAAGGGTTAGTCGTAACCCCGTCGATCAATCCTAATTCGCTGGCTTCTCTTATCTCATCCAGATTTGCCGTATCAACAAAAAATTTCATAAATTCCTCTCAAAAACTATTTAGTTATTCTATTTCTTAATATTCCGATTCCTTCAATCTCGATCTCACAGATATCTCCCGGATGCAGTTGGGAAACGCCGGATGGGGTGCCGGTGGCAATGAGATCGCCTCGATTCAAAGTCATTTGGGTTGAAATGTATCGCATCAAAAAAGGAATATCAAATATCATCTGCGATGTGCGTCCGTCCTGCCTTATTTCGCCATTGACCCTGGCTGTTATTCTCAGGTCCGATACGTCGGGCAGGGTTATGTTTTCGGGGCCAACGGGGCAGAATGTGTCAAATGATTTTCCGCGGGTAAACTGGACGTCGCCCTTTTGAACGTCTCGAGCGGTGACGTCATTAAGACAGAGGTATCCGTGTATGTATTCAAATGGGTCATCCTCTTCGCTAAGGCTTTTGCACTGGCGTCCGATTATAATGCCCAACTCCGCTTCGTGCTCAACCCGTGCGGATTGGGAGGGAAGAACAATGTCTTCACCGTTTCCGATCAATGCTGAAGGCGCCTTTAGAAACAAAAGCGGCTCTTTAGGCACTTCGTTGCCAAGTTCCCGGGCGTGTGCGGCGTAATTCCGTCCGACACAAATGATCTTTGAAGGGGCACCAAGGCTCAGGTTCAAATTTGAGTTTTCCATTTGCTAAAAAGCGGTCTCCGATACGACCTCAGACGGGGAGCTGACGTTTCCGACATTGTCGACGGCGGTCAGATAATAATAATAGACGACCGCGGAGACAACCTGTTTGTCCTGAAATGTGTTGGTTTTTAATAGTTGCGGCGTAAGCAGTGTCCATTGATCCTTTGCCAAATTAGGATTTGTTGATCTATAAACCCTATACCCGATGACGTCCGTTTCGAGGTTTGTCGCAAAGAAGATGGAAATATTATTGGGTGCAGCCGCGATCGTAATCGCTTCTGGGGGTGCGGGCGAAAAGGTATCTTTTGGTTTTATACCGACAGTGTTGGACGAGACGCTTTCCACCGGTTCCCCATCGCCTCCAAGAGAAACCGTTCTCACAAAGTATTCGTACCGCTCTCCAAATTTAAAGAACCGGTCATCATATCGCGCTTCCTGGATCGGCGAATCCTCATTTATTCGTTTTGGAGATCCCTGGTCCGGTGCTGTGCGATAGAGATTATATCCGAGGATATTTGGCGGAGTAGTTCCATTAACATTGGCAACCGGCGGTTTCCATGTGAGTTCTATTTTTGTTTGGGTCAGGTTGAGGGCAAGCGCTTCAGGGCCGGCCGCTATATTGGCGGTTGGCTTGATCAAAAAGAAATTCGAGAAGGCGGCCTTTTGTCCCGATGCGTTTACAAATCTAACCGCGTAACGCAGCCGTGCTTCCTGGCCGGCAAATTTCAGTTGATCCGAAAAAGTTTTTGTTTTCAGCGAGAAATCAGAATCACTTATCGGAACGGAAGCGATTACGGTGCTTCGAGAGATAAATTCCTCCTCGGTAAGGGATAGCGGAGCGTTCGTCGGTTCGGCCAACCGATAGACATCGACCCTTTGAATGCTTAGTGTGCTCCCGTCCGCGGCGTTGCGTGCGGGCATACGCCATGTCAGATCGATACGGCTGCCAACCTGCGTACCGTCTATGGCCACCCGCTGCTGAACCCGCTCACGCGGTGGTAAAGGGGGTTTTCTCTTTCCGCAGCCTAAAGTAAAGAAAGACGCCAATATAGGAATCAGCAGAAGCCCTAAATACAATCGCTTATACTTAAGACAGCCCTTAGCTTTAAACTTAAACCGCTTAATAAGCAGGTGCATAATTACAATATGTATTGTCTTAAATCCTGGTCCTCTACGAGTCCCTCTAACCGCTCGCGCACATAGTCCGCATCTATTGTCTGGTTCTTTTCCTTAAGCTCGGCGCCCTGAAAGCTGATCTCTTCGAGGAGGTTTTCGAGTAGTGTGTGAAGCCGTCTGGCGCCTATGTCTTCGGTGCTTCGGTTTATCTCAACGGTCATTTCGGCAAGCGCCGAAATCGCGTCCTCTGTAAAGTTAAGCGTTACGCCTTCCGTATTAAGCAATGCCTGATACTGCTTAATAAGCGAATTCTTAGGCTGTATAAGGATTCGTTTAAAGTCTTCAAGCGTTAAGCTCTCGAGTTCAACCCTGATCGGGAATCTGCCCTGAAGTTCGGGAATCAGGTCAGACGGTTTTGATACGTGGAACGCGCCGGCCGCGACAAATAGAATATGATCGGTATTGACCATCCCATAACGGGTGTTCACAGTCGTGCCCTCAACAATTGGCAGTAGATCGCGCTGAACCCCTTCTCGCGAAACATCCGGTCCGCCGCCGCCTTTTGAATCGCCGCCGGCGATCTTGTCAAGTTCGTCGAGGAAGATAAATCCGGAGGATTCGGTTTTTGCGATCGCTTCACGAGTGATCTGCTCCATATCTACGAGATTTTCCTGCTCTTCACGCATCATGTAGGTTCTTGCTTCTGATATTTTCATACGGCGGCGGACCGTCTTCGTCGGGAATAAGTTTCCAAACATATCCCCGAGATTTACGCCCATATCGTCCATCCCTTGTCCGCCGACAAAATCTATCATTCTTCCTGAGCGGTCCTGGGCTTCGATTTCGACCACACGGTCTTCAAGCTCACCGTTTCGAAGCTGTTTACGCAACTTCTCACGGGTCCGATTCAGGTTTGGCTTTTCATCAACGATATCGATACTGTTGTCGGCCTCAAAATCCTGCGAGTAGGTATTTGAAGAAGGAAGCAGAACGTTGAGAATGTCTTCCTCCACATTTTCTTTTGCCCTCTCCTGGACGTCTTCAAAAGCCTTTTGCTTTGCCATATCAACGGCAATATCGGTAAGCTCGCGAACCATGCTTTCTACATCGCGCCCGACATAGCCGACTTCGGTAAACTTTGACGCTTCGATCTTTATGAACGGCGAATCCGCCAGATTTGCGAGTCGCCGCGCAATTTCGGTCTTACCGATTCCGGTTGAACCGATCATAAGGATATTTTTTGGCAGTACATCCCTTGCAATTTCCGGAGGCAGTTTCTGTCGCCGTATGCGGTTTCTCAGCGCAATTGCGACGGCGCGTTTCGCTTTATCCTGTCCAACGACGTACTTGTCGAGTTCCGCGACGATCTGGCGCGGTGTAAGGTCATCCAGTTTGGGTTTTTGAACCATTTCTTTTATTTTTCCGGTTAAGGGTATTGGCATTTCTGATAATTCCACCAGGTATTAAATTTCTTCCAGGATTATGTCCGAGTTGGTATAGATGCATATTTCCCCGGCGATCTTCAGCGATTCCTCGGCTATTTCCTTTGCCGAAAGATCGGTATGCTTTAACAACGCTCTTGCTGATGCGGTTGCGTACATACTTCCCGAACCCACAGATAGCAGGCCTTCATCTGAAGAGATCACGTCGCCGTTTCCGGAGATCAGAAAGGCCGCTTTCTCGTCCGCGACGATCATCAAAGCTTCAAGGTGCCGCAGATACTTATCGGTGCGCCAGTCTTTTGTAAGTTCGATCGCAGAGCGTTCAAGCTGTCCCTGAAATTGTTCAAGCTTCGCTTCAAAACGCGTCAGAAGAGTAAACGCATCGGCCGTCGCACCCGCAAAGCCGATGAGGATCTTGTCGTTATAGATCCGGCGCACCTTTCGAGCGTTACCCTTGATCACGGTATCTCCAAGCGTCACCTGGCCGTCTCCGGCCATCGCAGTTTTGCCGTCTTTACTAACCAAAAGCACAGTTGTAGAGCGGACCTTTTGTTCGTTTGAAATTCTTGTCATATCGTATTTACGATGATAAATCTTTAATTTGAAATGCTCAAACTGGTAGAAGCGTACAATATGTTTGAACACATTGAAGTTTGATCGAAGGCGACTTAAAATAGGAGACTTGGTGCTGTTTCGAGCGTCCATTCGGGGCCAAGCCTTATGGATGAACTTCTCCGCGAAGCAAAGTTTTTTGACGGGTGTGGTGGCGCATTTTTGAATAATACATTTATGGCAATCGATCAACGGGGTTCTTCGTCGTTTTAAATAAATCGCGCGAACGCGCGTCTGATAACGAAATAGAACTGCTAATTGTAAACTCTCGACACAGCAATTC
>JABDJV010000442.1 GCA_013003295.1 Pyrinomonadaceae bacterium
ATCTGGAGGGACCTGTTGAATCAACTGACTTTGATTTGGAAGAGTAAACGCGGCAATTACTGGACGGATTCGGCAATAGACACCTGGGTAATTGAAGAAAGAGATCTGCAGATCACCCTAAAACTCGTGACGCAAAGGCGCCAAAAGATTTTGGGGACGCGCTCGTTAGTTTTTAATATGGAAAACAGCGCTGAAATAAACCAAATGATTGGGAACGTCTTTAAGAAATTTTATAAAGTGTATATCCCAAAGGAGATACGGATATTTAAAAATGATGATGTAAAAAGATCGCTTCTCCAATACCTGGATAATAAATTCGGCAAACATCTAACATTCAAAAATCAAACGGAATTGCTCCCAACCTTAAGGAAAGGGCTTTTAAGAAACCGTTACGAATCTGCGCTGCAGGGTGCTGAGACAAAAACTGATTACAAAAAGGTCGCCAAAAGGCTGAAAAAGATCTTTAAGTTAAATAAAATGCCAAAAAAGATCGAAGCGTATGACGTTGCGCATATTTCGGGCAAAAATATGGTCGCATCAAAAACTCTTTGGTTAGAAGGAAAGCAAGATCTTTCAAGAAATGAAGCCTGGCCGATGGATAAGACGAATGAGCCTGAAGCACTGATGGAGGCACTGCGGGTGAGATTGCGAGGTCGCAATTCGAATCTCCTCCCGGACCTTATTTTGATAGATGGAGGAAAAGCACAATTAAAAGCTGCGATTCGGGGAGCTAAGGATCTCGCTGACCGCGAATTCAAATTGGTCGCCGCCGTGAAACCGGCCGGCGAAGCGGGCAAGATCGCCTACTTTCTCGATGAAGGATTTAACAAGATTGTCTCGCTGGATGACGCGGCGCATCGCTTTTTGATAAATGTCAGAGACAGTTCGCATAATCTGGCAAATCAACTTCACGGTGAGATCAGGGATAAAAGTCCCATGAGAAGTTTGTTGGGTCTTGACGCAGAATTGCCGAAAAGGAAATGGCATAAACTGCTGAAAAAAGCTGGATCGATCGCAAAATTAAGAACATATAGTTTCAACGATCTTGCAAAACTAATCGGTGAGGAAGATGCCAGAAAGGCCTTTCAGGTGCTTGATAAACATTTTGTTCCGTTCAAATTAGACGGGGAGACGATTATTCCGATAAGATTTGATGAGCGCGGCGGCGATGCGGAAGATCTGCAGCCGCTGAAAAAGCTGAGGCTTTAAAGAAATCTTGAGCGATGACAAATTCCGGAATTCCTTTTTTTGGGTCCACGAAGCTGGGCATTGCGATCAAGTCGATATGATTTCGGCAGTTTAGAAAAAATGAAAAATAACTCAGAATCCCCAAAGAATACTTCGGAAGAATCTAAGGAAGGCGAACGAACCCTATTTATCGGCTCAAAAAAAGCACTGATCGGTGCCGTACTCGCGGGTTCGATATCATTTGGAGGTCAGTGGCTCGTGGGTCAGGTCTATTCGGCCTACGAGGCCCGGCAGCTATTGGAAGCGGTCGCCGCCTCGTCGCTTTACCTTGGGGGCGCGGTGGTAACCGCATCCGCAACAGTCATTGCCCTGATGTTGACAATGATAAGTCTTTCAAAGTCATCAGACGGAGAATTTGACGCAGTTTTCTTCAGAAGAGTGCAGCGAATTAGTTTTTTGTCCACGGTCGCATTGATCGGAGGTATTCTCCTGCTTTTATTTTTGAGCATACCCCTTCAGGAAAGTGATCAGGTTCCGGCCCACTACTTCAAAACCGTCTATTATGTCTTGATCGTTTACTTGTCATTGTTATCGGGTTTGCTGGTCGGGATTGTCTTAATGCTCTTAAATGCAGTGAATAGTTTGATCAACGTGGTAAAACCGGATATGGACGAGGAAGTCGATGAAGCCAAGCAGCGCGAAGAAAACGAGTGAAAACTGAATTTTTAACTCGTTAATTTATTGAAGGGTTCGACGCTATCCGGCACTTCGACCCGGTCGACTTCTCGTTTTGCCTGCGCGATTATCCATTCCTTGACACCCGTTCGCTTTTTCATCGCCGTATCTGACGGACGGCCTACGGTTCCATAGATCTTTGTTTCCCTCCGTGGATAGTTGATCTTCCCAAAACACCAACCAATGTTGCCGTATGTCGCCGGATCCCGGCCATCGAGGCTGAACCGATCGTTTAAATAACACGCCGTATACCAGGCTTCTTGCGGGCTTTTCATCCATCCGACCAAAGTTTTTCCCCAATACATACGGATATTGTTTGGCATCCATGCGTCCAAAACATACTGCTTTTGAGCAGCATTCCACGTTTCGTCGTAGGTTTCTCCATGGATTATGTCATTTAGGGGCGGAGTTGAAAGCTCACTTCTTTCTACCGCGTGTTCTTCCAGAGTTTTTCGCGACCAATCAGGCAGGAATGAGTATGCCGAGGGCTCGGCCGAGTGGCGGGCTGTATGATGAAAAAATTCGCGCCATGATAATAATTCATCCAGGAACTTCCAGTTTGTCTGCTTTGGTTTCGAGTTTTGGCGGACCTCGCGGACGATCTCTCTTACACTAAGCTGTCCAAAGTGCAGATAGGGCGAAAGCTTGGAACCATTATGGGGATGAGAACTGTTTGTCCGGGCGCGGTCATAATCAGGTAAGACATTTTCGCACGCCCATTTTAGTTGCTCCAAAGCCCGTGCTCTTGAACCCTTGAAGTATTCGACCGGTTTTACACTGTGATCGATCTCACAATTGCCGATAAGCTCGTCTAAATCGAGTATTGAAAGATCGTCAGGCTCAAAATCGAATTCGCCCTCATACCTTGAGACGTCCGGCTCAAGCTCGGTCTTCGCTTCGAGATATTTTTCCCGCAGCGGAGTTTGTGCTCGTCGGAAATATTTGTTTCTCGAAAGCTGTTTGGGAAATTCGTTCATCGGAACCAGACAATTGGCATCAACCGCGATAACCGGGCAACGTGTTTTATTCGCAACCGATTCGGCCTGCCAGCGCGCAACATATGCCGGTATATCGTCGGTGACCATCAATGCCGCTCTTTCAGCGAGTCGATAGACTAATCCTTTTTCCATCTTTTCCGGACGCTCGACATAGCTTATAAATCGAAGCCCGCGCTGCTCGACGGCAGGTGCTAATGAACGCGAACCCTCCAGAATAAAACGGTGAATTCGGGCGTTGGCGTGTGGATAACCGTGTCCGAGGGCATGGTAAACAACCACAGGTAATCGATATTTGTTTCCCGCGGCGACTGCTGCGTCAATTATCGGATTATCGTTTGCCCGAAGATTTTGCTGAATCCAGCAAAAAATATACTCGGCATCCTTAAGCTTTACACGCCTTTTATTCAATCTGCGACAGCGTTTTCTGAGTTCCGGTGAAGCTTTTTCCATACTATATAAGCCTTACAGCGTTACAAGCCAGAGTCAAATATCGTTAAATCTGAAGGAACCCGGAACTTTGAATGCGAACGCCAAAGGGCCGGGAAACGATGATTGCCGTGCCTCATGTGTTGATTGGTACGGCAATGCACGGGCGCTATTTATCAAGGGCAGAATATTCGCTCTGCTCGGATACGATATTGTGAAGGGCGTAATGACCGGAAGCGGAATCCGCGAAAACGTCGAGAGAGCTTTTCACCCGCCGGATAGGTTGCGGATCAGAAGAGGAAGAAGTGTGTTACTTGAAAAACGGGTTACGAAAAGAGGTTTGGCGGTCTAAACCCGGGCCTCTTTTTTTGAACCCTGGATTTGATCAATCACCGATACGGCTTCCGGTTCTAGTAATAGATAACCACGTTTGAAACCACGCGTGGACGGGTCTTCCCATCGGTTGCTTTTATGCGTGACGATTTCTTTCGATTCTTTCTCGAACGCGGTTTTCGTTTATTCCGGCGTTTTACACTTCGTTTCTTGGCAATTCGCCTCTCCGAAACTTTTCTTGCAGTAGTTCGGGAACCATTGATTCTTGACGCGAAAACGTTTGCCCGGTCTTCTAGTTTTGTGTCTATGTAAGATTTCGGATCATCCGATCCACGGTTATCCGCAGTGCTGTCCGGATCGACCATCCTTACCGGATTGATATCGCGAGAATCTCCGGGTTCATCCGTCCGGACCACGTTTTGAGGAACCGCCTGTCTGTCCTGGTTTAAAAAACCTGCCGTAAACAGACCACCGAGGATCGCCGAAAGCAGAATTCCCGCCAGATACATGGGCGCCCTGCCAATTTGAGGGAAGGCCGGAAGCGGTATCGCCTTGAGATATGAATTTCCCCGGCTGGATTTTGAGCCCAATTCTTCGCTGAATCCTTGGGCCGGATCAATCTCACCAGGCGAGTCGGACGAACTACTCTTGGATTGATCAAAATTTACATTCACCGTTTGAATATAGTCCGTGATCTCTTCAACGTCATTAAAATCAAAGGTTGCTTCGGGATCATCATCAATTGCTTTTGCATCATTCAACGAATATTTATATGCCGGCGTCGGCTCAATTGTCGCAGCTTCGCCTTCAGCGATTTCTTCTTTGACAGCCCTCTCGCCAGACTCTGCAAATTCAATTACAGGCCTTGTGGATTCGGCCTTGATCGATCCGTCTTCAGCTTGTATTGACGGTCCATTTGCTGAACGGTTGGCTATTTGTTCGAGGTGGCGAAGTTGACGAACAAGATTATTGGTAGTTTTTGGTCGAAGATGGGGCTGCCGCTGGAGCGATTCGCGGAGCGTATGGGCGACAAGTGCTCTCAGATCGGGATGGAGCGCTGAAACGTCACTTTCGTCAAAAATATAATCTGAAATATCCCCGCCGTTTATCAAATCCACTGTAGGATGGCCGAGCAGCATTTCGTAGAAAACAGTGGCCAAGCTATATATATCCGACCTGAAATCGACGGCGTCTTCTCTATACTGCTCCGGCGAAAAATACCTCAACAGCTCGGGTTTCGCGTCAACGCCTGCGGATCCACTGATCAATTTTTGCTGTCCTGCACCGGCAAGGTCATAGCCGTGGAGTTTCGCGGAGATATCATTGCTTTCCGCGTCATTGATAAAAACGTTGTCTGGATTGACCGCCCTATGGACCAGGCCGCCAAGGTGCAGCGCGTCAAGCGTTTCGGATATCTGTCGAACGACTCGGATCGCCTTCTTCTCGGGTAGTGTCGAAGCTCCGTCAAGGCAATCACGAAGGCTGAGTCCACTCGGATTTTCCAAAACTGTGTAAAACTCGCGTTTTGAAACCTTTCCAAATTCGAATACGCGGGCGAGATTTGGATGAGTGGCCTCTGAGACTTCCCGCAGCTCTTCTTCAAGCACTTCGATAGAATCATCACTCTCGTTAAACTGTATGAGTACCTGCTTGTCGGATGCCAAATGTGTTGCCTTATAGATTTCGACAGGAGAGCCGGACCTGAATCGTGAATCAAATCTGTAACCCTCGATCGAAAGACAATTTCCATCTCTTGCATGAGCCAGAGCGGGATGTCCCTCTACGTTACAGACTGCGATCGAGTCGTCATAGCACGCATGGCAAACAGAACAAAATTTCATTTTATTCTACTCCCAAATAATTTCTTTAATAACGCTATGGTATGACTTCTGACACCGGGGAAGCAAATCTATTTGTTTGACACACGAATGATCAGCCGTCACATCGTCTTCGTTTCGCGAGATTTTTTGACGCTCCCGGGATTCGCAAAGTTGCCAGAGTTAATCGCCGACTTCCGTTTTAGCCCGATCAGAAGGCAGGATCGAATCGAATCTTTTATAAAGAAGCAGACGACTGTGACTGCCAGCCTACTTTACACGCCGCCGGGCCCACTTGATCGCGACGCTCGCTGAAACCGCCATCGCGGCGGCTCCAAAGTTAAAGAACATGTCAATTGGGTCAAACACGCGGCTCGGCAGAAATAGCTGGATCAATTCGTCGAGAACTCCAAAAATGGTCGCTGCAAGAATTGCGAGGAGGGCCGGAAACGGTACGCGCCGCCCATTTGCGGCCCGTTCCGAAAGCGCTTCGAATATAAAAATGGCCACCACGCCATATTCGACGAGGTGACTGCGTTCTACCTGGCTGCCCATCCGTACAAATACGAATATGTAAGACGCCGCGACACCGAGCGCGACTGCGATTTCGATACCGGCCGGCCGTGATCTTAGCCCCTGCGTTATGACCGCCGCCAAAACCATAAGGCATCCAACGATAAATAGCCCCACACCCAATGGGATTAGGCCGTTATCACGCATTGCATCGGAAATCGTCCGCGCCAATCCGAGGGTTGAGTAGATCGCGACCACGACCGCAACGGTCCAGAGCCATAGGCGTCGCTCGCGTTCTGAGGAAAAAACGGACATAGATTTTTAGAAGTTCAAAACGAGATCAGAACTGTTCGAAACAAGATTCTGGCCGGCTAACACACTCGAAAGTCGGTTGATGTTTTTTGTTATAGATCTAGCTCAATCCCCCCAAACCATCTCGCAAAAAAGTTAAAAACGATCGCCTCGATGATTCCGAGGACAAATCCGAAAACGGCAAATATTGCCGGCATACCGACAAGTGCTCCAAATGCGAGCAGCGTGCCCCAATTCAACCCGATCGTAAACAGATCATAGAAAAACCCGCCAAACGAATAAAGAATTCCGGCGCATAAGCCCACATACAGCATGAGCACGGCCTGAAATTTGGCTAGTGAGAGCACCTTAATTCGTTTTAATTTCATATTCGACCTCTTATTTGGCGACAAGAATCGTAACCCGGTCCGCGGCCTTTTGAGATACGTAGTGCGTCAATACGTCTTGTTTGCCGTCCTTGTTGAGGTCGGCCAGCCACGTATATTCCTCTGACCGGGGCATTTTAAGCTTTATCTTTTGAGCCCGACTGGTAAACAACTGGGGCCCCGGAATGCCGGCATATACGATCAATTCTTTCTTGCCGTTTTGCATGAGTAGATCCAAATGTTTATCGCCGGTCACGTCACCGATCAAAACCGCCGGGTACTGTGATTTTTCCCCGGACCCACCGATAGAAACAGTTTTCAGCTTACGGTGGGCGTTGGGTTTAGCCGGGTATTTTCCTCCATCCATACGGTGGATTTTCAGATCCATCAAAACTGAACGGGTAAAAACCCATCGAACAAGCATGCCGACAGCCTTGAATAACCCCGGCTTGATCGTCGTAAAGGCCATATCTTTCTGACCATCCTGGTCAAAGTCGTGCTGAGCCATTGCAAACAAGATCCCTTCCGAGCGGATCGTGGCGCCGACGTTATTTACAAACTCGGTTCCTTCGGCGATTGGCTTTCCATAGTGAATCTCGAAGGTAGAATGCATCTTCCAGACGCTGCCGCCCTTGAGTGAGAAAATCACCAAGTCGCCGATCCCGTCGCCGTTCATATCCGTTAGTGAATACAATACGCGTCCGCTCATTTTTCCTTCGGGCTGCCGATCGGTACGCCGGTTGCGAACGCCGCTGGGCGCAGCCAGCGTCGTCGGGTCATCGGAATCAAACGGAATGGCGGTTTTGAACGTCGTCGCATTCGGTGAAAAGAGTCCGTCATCTTCCTGTAGGTGTACGTAAAACCGGTCCCGGTTCCAGAAGACCAGATCGCCTCGGCCGTCCCGGTTGTAATCACTTTTGTGGATGCGGCTTTGGGACCAGGGGTCGTATCGGTACCCGTTGTGACCGTGAATTTTCGTCGCCGTTCCGATCTTGACGGGTTTCGCAAATGTGCCTCCACCTTGTTGGACAAGTATCCAAAAGCCGTCGAGGTCGGGCACAACCAGATCGTCAAGTCCGTCATTATTGAGATCCCGCGTTATGTCTACATGAGAGACTTCACCATTTGCCGGCGGATTAAACCCGGACGGAACGGTCGCAAGCCGGTGTTCGATGCCGGAAACTGGATCAAACCAATTTATGCGGCCGGGCTGATAA
>JABDJV010000339.1 GCA_013003295.1 Pyrinomonadaceae bacterium
GCTAAAGACTTTGCTCGAAACCGGAAAACCAATGGCCAGGGCGGCCAAAGTATAGAAGTGAGCTGCAGCGCCGAAATTCAGAATTTTACAATACAAACTGGATTCCAAATTGGATATAAGTATTGTATTTTGGAAGAAATAAGAGACTAAAGAATCGAGGAAAATATATGAAGAATTTGAAACTCGCGCTTACGGGCGTTTTACTTACCGCACTCTTTTCGCTCAGTGCCGTTGGCCAAACCGGGACAAAATCGTCCGATTCGGATAAGATATTTGACGCCAAACTTGCAAAGAAACTCGGTGCCGATCAATACGGGATGCGTTCGTATGTGCTGGTTATCCTAAAAACCGGGCCTAACGATTCGAAGATCACCGATAAGGACGAGCGTTCGAAATTGTTCAAAGGACATTTTGATAACATGGGCCGGCTAGCTAAAGAAGGAAAGCTAGCTTTTGCCGGACCTCTCGATGGAAAACCCAAGCGCGGGCTCTTTATACTCGCGGTAAAGTCGACTAAAGAAGCCGAGGAGCTCGTAAAAACCGATCCAACAGTAAAAGCCGGGATCTTTGTTTATGATCTGACGAAACTCTATGGCTCTGCTGCGTTGATGAAGGTGAACGAAATCCACGGGATGATTCAAAAGGAAAAAATTTAGCGCGAATCCTTAACCTAAATACACCAGCTCGCGATCGTGTGTCTGACACCTGCCGTAACCGGTGTTGCCTCACGAGACCAATCCGGAAGAAATGTGACCAGTATCCTCGGTTCGCCTACTAACGGAAGCCCAAACTTCCGTGATAAACTTCTTAGCCGTAATGAAAGAATGTCCAAAATGCGGAAACACCTATACAGATAAAACGCTCTCTTTTTGCCTTTCAGACGGAAGCATACTGATCGAGGAAGCGACCGGAGAAAAAACGGAGATTCTCCCGGAAGGGATTATATCAACGACGGAGGAACATCAGCCTTCATTACCTACACGCCAATCTAACCTGATCACAGACGAAAACCTGGTCAAATCGGTCGAATCGCCAAAAGGGGCCGGCGTAAGCCCGTTCTGGCTGCTTTCAACCTTTGCGCTGATGGGAATTATATTTGGCGGAGCGGTCGTTGCCTGGATCCTTTATACCAACTCCTCGTCCAGGACCGAGACGGCCGCAGATGGCGGAGAAAAAAACGTCAGCTCTGCTCAAACGACCAATTCAACAACAAATACAGAAAGCCCGCAGGACGGAAAATCGACCGAAAACGAACCAGTGCCGGACGTTTTGCCGACCGTCTCAAAATCGCCGAGCGCAACTAAATCGCCAAGGCCAACCAAAACGCCGAGACCGACGAAATCGCCGACTCCAAAGCCGAAAAGCTATAAAGTCGTTGGCGTAAAGGCTGGTGATGTCCTCTACATACGCCCGAAGCCGGGAAACTTAAAGGTCGTCGCCGGAAAGATCCCGCCGGGAGCGAGCGGAGTACGTATTGTTGGCGGCGGAAAAAGGGTCGGAAAAAGCATCTGGGTTCCAATCGTTTACAAAGGAAAACGTGGATGGGTAAATCGGCGATATCTTGGGCGTTCCGCCGATTGACGATGAACTTGGGTCCGGAATGAATGCACGTGCTGAATCATGGCGAAACTCGACGACAAACTAGCTCAGTTGCAAACCCGACTCGAGCATCTCGAACGATATGAAGAAGCATTCACTCGCGAAATAGGATCTATACGCCGGGAGATCGAAAGCCTAAGAACACAGCCAAAAGCCCAACCCGAGCCTCCCGTCGAATCAGAGGTTGAATCTCCACCGTATCAAAAGGCAGCCTCGAAGGCCGCGTCGGCTGAGGAGCAACCCTCTGAACCAAAATCAGAACCCCAGAGATCAGAAGAAACGGAAACACCCGAATCGGCTGAACCCATTTTCACCCAAGAGACCTTCACTGAACAGGCTCAAAACAATCTTGAAAAATTTATAGGGGAAAATCTGATCAGCAAGATCGGGATCGTGATCCTGATCATCGGTGTCGGCATCGGCGCAAAATATGCAATTGACAATAATTTGATCAGTCCGCTGATGCGGATTGTCTTTGGGTATCTGGTTGGATTTGTATTGATCGGACTGGCGCTGCGCCTAAAGCCAAAATACACCAATTACAGTGCGGTCCTGATGAGCGGCGGAATGGCGATCATGTATTTCATCACCTATTTCGCCTACAGCTACTATTCCCTTCTTTCGCAAACTTCCGCGTTCGGCCTGATGGCTATCTTCACGATCTTCACCGTCTTGGCTTCGATCCTTTATGATCGACAGGTTATCGCCCACATCGGATTGGTCGGAGCCTACGCGGTCCCGTTTCTGCTTAGCGAAGATTCGGGACGATTCGTTGTTTTATTTACGTACATCGCGATCATCAATTTCGGGATCCTTGCCGTTTCGGTCAAGAAATACTGGAAACCGCTGCTTTTTTCGTCGTTTTTCTTTACCTGGTTGATTTTCGCGGGTTGGTTTTTTGACCGGTTTGATCATTCGCGGGACCTTATCTGGACATTCGTATTTATTACGATCTATTTTCTAACTTTTTACCTTTCTTTTGTCACCTACAAATTGGTTCACAAGGAATCATTCAAAATCGATAATTTTATACTCATTCTGATAAATTCGGTTCTGTTCTATGGATTCGGTGCCGACGCCCTGAGCCGCGGCGCCTGGACCGATCTGCAGGGATCATGGGCAATGTCGAATGCGCTAATTCACTTCGGATTTGCGTATGTGATCCAAACGATCCGCACGAAGGATTGGGCGGTCTTTCATTTGATAGTCTCGCTCGTTTTGGCGTTTTTGCTGCTGGCTGTCCCGATCCAATTCGCTGGTCATACCTTAACGCTCCTTTTGATGGCCTATTCGGTCGCACTATTCTCGATCGGAAGAACCAAGCGCATTCCACTTTTTGAGTATTTTTCCTATCCGACTCTCTTTTTTGCCGCTTCGGCTCTTTTTGTTCAGTGGCTGCGTGCGTTCGATAGATACCCGGCAGACCTCGAATCGGCGATTTACCCGATATTTAACAAAGATTTTGTCACATCCATCTCGGTTGCAGTCGGTTTTGGCATCGTTTACCTGGTTAACCGTAAAGGAAAACGTGATGCGCCGGTCGAAGAATCGGAATACCGGTTTATGGCGTATATTTTTGGGGGCGTTTTTCTGCTCGTTTTGTACAACACCTTTCGCATCGAGATCGGAAACTATTTTGCGTATCAGGAACTCGCAACAGAATTGCCCCCGGCCGAACCGTCAAGGTATTTCACCCAAGCGCTTCGCGACCCTTCACTTAGTTTGTTTAGCTCCATCTGGCAAATAAACTATTCGATGCTCTTTTTAAGCGTGCTCGCCTTTGTAAATGTAAGTCGTATAAGGGGTACCGTACTTGGATATATAAATCTGGCACTCAATTCCTTTCTGCTGTTCATATTTTTGACGTCGGGACTCGTGATCCTGGCGATCCTGGGTGATCAATTCACACGTCCGGACACCTATATCGGATTCGAATTCGGCCCGTTTCACATACTTATTCGCTATATCAGCTACGGATTTTTGGCGGGGCTGTTTTACGCAAGCTTCAAATATCTCGAGCAGGAATTTGTTTCCAGGATCGTACCGACACGCGTCTTGAAAGTCCTCTACGAACTCGCGTTGGCCGGTTCGGTATTGGCCATCCTGAGCAGCGAACTGATCCTCTGGTCCTCGATCTTTGGCGTCGGAGATATCTACAAACTGGGATTGAGCATCCTGTTTGCAGTTTACGCGCTGCTTTTGATCATTTGGGGCATATTCAAAAAGAGATCGCATCTACGCTATTTTGCGTTCGTTTTGATCGCGATCACATTGTCGAAATTGTTCCTTTATGACCTTGCGGAGCTCGGTACCATCTCAAAAACCGTCGTATTTGTTTCGGTCGGCACGATGCTTCTGATCGCCTCGTACATATACACAAAATATACGGCTTTCATTTTTGACGAGTAGTTGGAATTTGGGTCGCGGGAAGCTTCCCGGTCGGAAAAAGCAAAACGCCATTAATTAAGGCAATTGCGGCCATTTTAACTTGACACTTTGAGGTTATTTTGGCACTTTAATAGTTCACTTTCAGTAGTGACAAGGATAGTCAGTTAGCTCAGCGGTAGAGCATTACCTTGACAGGGTAGGGGTCATCGGTTCAAATCCGATACTGACTACCAATTTTCATACTTTTGATAAGATGCCAGAAAAGAATTTTGCCACGACAGAAACAACTACGACGTGCTTCTAAGCACGTTAAACCCGCGCTGTGTTTTTTATGCGCAAAGCAAAATCGCTCTTATCAGATCAGATCAATATAAGTAGTTGGACAACAGTAAGTTGTAAATAGAAAATCGTAAATAGAGCGTTTCGCTGGAACCGAATAGTTTCCTTGGCATGGGGAAAACTATTTACTATTTTCGATTAACTATTTACTAACAATGAAAGAGATAAACATAAAATACGGCGACCATTCGCGGCAGTTTGAGGAAACTGTCTCTGTCTTTGATGCGATCAAAGCGTTTGACCGAAAGGCTTCAAAAAAAGCTCTGGCGGCCAAGGTAAATGGTGAGGAGACCGATCTGGATCGAGAGATTCCGGCTTCGGGCGAAGAAGTTTCGATTGAACCGATCCTGCCGGATACAGTTGATGGTCTGGAGCTTCTACGGCATTCAACTGCTCATTTGCTCGCGGCGGCGATCCTGGACCTATACCCGGGCACAAAACTCGGAGTGGGCCCTGCATTGATGGAAGATCCCCGTTACGGTTTTTACTACGATATTATTGCGCCGGAATTGCTCTCTGAAGATGATCTTCCAAAGATCGAGAAGCGTATGCAGCAGATGGCGAAGCGGAATTTGAAGTATCGCCGGGAGATTGTTGGCAAGGAGAAAATCCTCGAAATATTCAAGGACCGCGACGAACCTTTAAAATGCGAATTGATCGATGAAAAAGTAGAAGGCGACGCAAGCATTTATTATATCGACGACTCCCCGTTTATAGACTTCTGCCTGGGACCGCACGTTCCGCATACCGGCAAATTAAAGGCATTTAAGCTGCTTGCGATTTCCGGCGCCTATTGGAAAGGCGATGCTGAACGTGATCAGATGCAGCGGATCTACGGAACTGCATTTTTCTCGCAGGAA
>JABDJV010000342.1 GCA_013003295.1 Pyrinomonadaceae bacterium
ACTCAACTGCTTTGATCTATTAGTCGTCGTCTTGCCGGGCCAGCTTAGCGTCTATGTCCCGAAGTTTGTTACCAAGACTTTCCGCAAGGTTTTTGTAAAGTACGACACCAATATCGGGACGCCGGCGGATTAACTCGACAAGGTCCTCGCGCTTTATCACCGCTGCTTCGGTCCTTTTGGTTGTTTTTGCCGAAACCGAGTGCGGCTTTTGACTGAGGAGCGATGTCTCACCTAAACATTCGCCGCTTTCGATCACCCCGAGGGTTCGGGCTGCATCGTCATTTCCGGCCAACACTTCGAGCTCACCATCGAGAACTATGAAGGCCCTCTCGCTCTTTTGCCCGGCCGCAACGATTTCTTTCTCCTTTTCGTACTTCTCCAAAGTGCAGATTTCGGCAAGGCGCCTGACCTGTTCATCGGTAAGACCCTCAAACAGATATATGTTTGGCAATGCTTCGCCTAA
This sequence comes from Pyrinomonadaceae bacterium, assembly GCA_013003295.1. GTDB lineage: Bacteria > Acidobacteriota > Blastocatellia > Pyrinomonadales > Pyrinomonadaceae > Aridibacter. Next base: position 464 of record JABDJV010000342.1, read on the forward strand.
ACGCGGCAATATATCCCGGGCAGAAAATCCCTGCAATACTATTTCAGCGATCGGTTTGGTCGCATCGAATAGTTTGACGTTTGACATGTCTATTGGCGTGAATAGTCTTGCCATACGCATTGCGTCACACCGCTCGGCGCCCTGAAAGGTAAATGCGGGCAGGTAACCGACGGGCATAAACCCCAATTCCAGAAGCGTCTTTTGCATGCTCGGGCTGTACGCGCTGACGTCGGTTTCGATGTACTGAAGGTCAAAATCACGACGGCATTTATTAATAACTTCCTTTATCAGATGGCGTATCGGCCGTTTATCAAGACTCACAATTTCGAAGATCGTTGCAGTTTTTTCAGTCTCATCGGTCGCATAACCGATGGCACCAACCATCTGACCATCCTTGCTCGCAATAACATATTGAGAATGAGAAGCCTTCAGGCGGAAGAGCCCTTGGTGAATTCGAGCCGGGCCAAAAATTTCTTTCTGATTTGCGCGTGCGCGTTCAAAACGAAGCAGCGGTGCATAGCCCTTCGTTGTCATTTCTTCGATCTCAAAATCACTCTCGTCCGGATATCCGGGTGAGTTATCGTCAAGAATGCAGTCGGGCTCAATGTTGCAGGAGGTCAGCACTTTTTGAGCGAGCAGGAATCCTTCAGAAATAATATGCGGATTGTTGCGCCGAAGCTTTAGCGCGTCTCCGAAGTGTCGTACATATATCGCCAGCGATTCGCGTACTTCAAAGCTATGTTTTTGGGGAAGAAATCCCGCCGATGCGAAGCCGTATCGATGAGAGATCATTTGTGAAAACGGATGACTCACGCGATTTTCCGCAAATCCAAGATGGAGGCGGTCTTGAGCATGTTCGAGGCGCGCGTTCATCAATTTATTTCCGATGCCGCGATTTCGGCCATCTGGATGAACCACCAAACGTCCAAATTCGCCTACGAGGTCGCCATACTCACCCAAATCGAAAATAACCGAGGCTGTGCCGAGAATTCGGTCCGTCTTGGTATCCAGTGCGACCAGCAAGAGAGTTTCATCTTCAAAACCCATCTTCTTAAGGATACGTAGATCGTAGAATGCAGGATAGGCGTAATGCTCACCGTAGGCGGCAACAAAGAGATCGCGAATCCCTTCTGCATCCGTTTCTTCTGCTTCGCGAATTTCGATCATTGGATTAGTTAATACCTACTATTTTAAATCTTTTAGTATCTCTTCAGAAGCGACCTTCGACACCGCATGATAATAGGCCGCACCGATTCCCAGGACGCGTTCATCAAAATCGAATTTACTCGAATGAGCCGGGTGCGGGAAAGTTCCGTCGATGATCGAGCCAAACCGAACATAGCAACCCGGAATGATCTCCATATAGTCTCCAAAATCTTCTCCGCCCATGTTGGCAACCTCCAGTTCACGAACATCCTCTTCAGGAACTACCTGCCGGGCGGCTTGTTCGCAAAGTTTAACCATATCGGAAGGGTTGTTAACCGGAGGGGTTCCTTCTTCGATATCCACTTCGACGTGCGCACCATGGAGCTGTCCAATTGATGAAGCGATACGCAGGATCGACTGTTGCAGACCATCTCTTACACTCTGCTCCTGCGAACGGATCGTTCCTTTTAGGGTGGCCTGAGCTGCGATGACATTATGTGCCGAACCTGCCTCAAAGTGCCCTACAGTAACAACACTTGGGTGTGCCGGGTTGACTTCGCGGGAGACGATCGTTTGCAGTGCCATGATCAGCAGTGAGCCAACAACAACTGCATCAACCGTTTCATGTGGACGGGCGGCATGCCCTCCCTGACCGTCGATCGTAATCGTAAATTTATCCGACGAAGCGTTGACCGCGCCCTCAGTCACAATTATCGTTCCCAGCGGATAATGGCGGTCAATGTGACCGCCAAAGATCATGGCGACATTGTCTAGCGCGCCATCGTTGATCATCGCTTTGGCTCCGCTTGCGCCCTCTTCTGCGGGTTGAAACAGCAAACGTATCGGTATCTTTCGATCGTTGTCTTGAGCGATCAGTGAGGCCGCTCCGAGCAACATGCTGGTGTGGCCGTCGTGGCCGCAAGCATGCATCACGCCGGGGTTTTGAGAGGCGAACGGCAGACCGGTCTCCTCGACGATCGGAAGCGCATCAGTATCTGCCCGCAATGCGACGGACGGCGCGTCAGCGAACTTGCCTGGGAAATCGACAATAATTCCCGTATCCGCGGCCTTCCGATACGGCACATTCAGTTTGTCCAAATAGGCCGCGATCCTGCCTTGGGTCCGGCGCTCGTTCCAAGATAACTCGGGATGCGTATGAAGATCCCTGCGAACATCGACAATACGCGAGAAAATATCTTCCGATATCGGTTGTAAGTTCATATCACCTCTTTAATTATATGAATATTTTATCATGCAAAAAACGCAGGTTGCGAGGACAAGAAAATTAGAAGGCCTCACTCAAATCCGCAATTAATTTATTGATACCTTGAATCTTTAATCTTGTTTTTCTTTGCGAATTCTTCCGCTTCTTTCTTTGTTGTGAAAACTCTTACGACATCGTACTCAAACATGGCAGATTCTCCGAAAACGGTGATCGGGGTCGTTGGCCTCGTTACCATTCCTCTGTTCGGTGGGCATATGTCGATTAGCGCTATACGCATTTCTTGATCGGGCGTTGGGCGTTTCGAAACCGGATACAGGACTTTGCGAATTATCAGGCAATTGTTCGGGCTTCCCATCGATTCGCCAATTGGCTTTTCTGCAAAAATTCGATTTAGAGTCTCACCAAGCCTGTATCCCGCCAGTGCGATCTGCTCGCGTGCCGTTCGGTCGGCCCGCTTGCGATATTTCTTGGACGGCATCTCGTTTCGGCTTATCTCAGGTGTGTAGACGACCTCATTCAGAAGTTTGAATCCTTCCATATTCCATTTCTTATAATCGCCGAGTTTCAATCGGCTCCGCATTTTCGAATAAGGAAACTTCTTTATTATTTTCCGTGCGATCGGAATAAGATAATCCGTGTCGCAAGCGTCATTTTTTCGGGGTTTCCGTCTACCGATAATTGAATCCCAATAGCCATGGAGGTTCAATCCTCGCTGCGTTTCAGTTCGCGGAATAAAAGTAAAACGATTTCCGCCCTGATCACCTTTCGGGGAGTTTTCGGTAATTCTCGACGCATTGTGGACGGGGTTGTGTATATCGCCGCCAACGTGCAAAAACCAGGCGATCGCGATCGCCTTTTCGTCATCTTTATAGCTGGGATCTCTTAATATTTTTTCAAAATCGTAGAGTTTTGGGATCGCTTTGCCGCTTTCTTCCGGAAAGTCCTCTAAGATCTTCGCTTTTCCATTTTCCTGTTTCCAAAATATATCGGCATAGTGCCAATCTCCCTGATTGTAATTCTTGTTTCGAACGTCGAAAGAACGATCGCGAACGACGTCTGACCAAGTAGCGGCAAACATAAAAAGCTCAAGCCTTTTTATCGCTTCCGAGCGCGAATTAAATCGATTGTAATGAACATTTAGATCCGAATCCTCGGGAGCACTATTCAACAGCATAAATGCCTTTTCCCTGGCCTCCGGTGTCATCCGCTCCCAGGCGATGATACTTGTTAGCTTGTGACCGACCTCATCCCAGGCCGGACAGGTAACCGAAAAGGCGCTAAAAATTAATATCAAAAAAATGTACTTTCCTAAAACATTCTGCATAGTCAAAAACCCCGAATTGTTAGACTGAAAAAGAAACGTAAAATTCCGAAAGGCAGCAATCATTTCAAAGCCGATTTAACGCAATCTTTACATAACTTTACCAAAAATGGACAAACTATTTCCCGGCAAAGACATCATAATGAGTGCAAAAGATTCCTGAAATTTCGTTCTTATATTATGGAACACATTGATAGTTAATGTTAGGAGGAAATCGAAATGGAAGCAATTTTACATCAAGGATATATAGCAGAAGAATTAATTGATAAAACCGACGGGGCTTTTGGCGCGAAGATCGGCATCGTCGGCAAGATTTTTGGATGCTGGCACAAAGAATTGAGTCGTCCTTTTACAAATCGCAGGGCTTCCTACCGCTCCTGCCTGAGATGCGGCGCGAGAAAAAAGTTTGACCCTAACACATTAAAGACTTACGGACCTTATTATTATCCACCAGCAATATCGTTTGTTAAAAAATAAGCGATTTTTATCCCCCCTTTATACAACCAGCCATAGATAACCTACCAAGAGCGGCGCAAGCCGCTCGCTTTCCTTTAAATCCATTTAAAAAAAGGTTGAATCTCGAAAAACAATCGCATATATTTATTGAAAAGATCATTGAGTATATTGGTTTAACGGTATTGTTTTGATCAAGGAGATGGCGAAATGGAGAACAAAAATAAAGTGGACACCAGGGTATCGGAAACTGACCGGGCAAAACTAAAGCAATCCGGAGGGACCCCTTTGCCGCCAACCGTAAAGCACAAATTTGAAACTCAGTTTCAAACCGATCTTTCGGGTGTCAGAGTCCACACAGGCGAAAATGCGATCCGGATGACCACTTCACTCGGAGCTAAGGCGTATACTCAAGGCGAGCATATTGTATTTGCGCAGGGCCAATACAATCCGCATTCGAGTTCGGGCCAACAACTATTGGCGCACGAATTGACCCACGTGGTTCAGCAGGGAAACGGCGGCTCGGTGACTGATTGAGTATATGTGCAGAGACATGGCAAAAGCCTTCTTTCAAATTTTGAAAGAAGGCTTTTTATTTTCCACGTAAGCTTTGAAGGGATCTAACTAATAAAACCTCTAAACTTCGAAGGATTTATTGAGTAGCGTGGAAAAATCTTTTCTAAATTTTTGTTTCCTAAGTGCTTGTAAGCGACCTCGCCCAGGACATCTCTGAAATCTGTTGTTACTGCCAAATCACGCCCTTGGTTTAGCTGGCTCGATCTTAGGCCTTTCCAGTCGCCGTAAACCTGCCCGCCTTTAACTGAATTACCCAAAACCAGCATCGCATTGCCATGTCCATGATCTGTTCCGCGGGTACCGTTTTCACGAGCTGTTCGACCAAATTCAGACATCGTTAAGATCACAACGTCATCCATTCGTTTGCCCAGGTCCGTCGCAAAGGCTGCTATCGACTGTCCAAAATTCCGTAGCAGATTAGCCAATTGTCCGCGCGAGCCATTTCCGCCAAAAGCTTGATTCGAGTGGGTATCCCAGCCTCCGGCTTCTGCAAAAGCGACCTCGAGCCCGACGCCAGCCTTGATCAGTTGGGCTATCTGCCGGAGAGATCTTCCAAGAGAATCGTTTCCGTAGCGCGCACCGTTTTCCGGGCGATATTGGGACGGATTCGCTTGCTTTAAGAAATTCACCGCCTCAAAGGTCTCTTTCCCGGTCTCACCAAGACGGTCATTAGCCTGATCCTGCCAAATACCTTCAAATCCACCGCTCACGCTTTTTGAATACTGACCGGCGCGGATCGCAAAAG
>JABDJV010000463.1 GCA_013003295.1 Pyrinomonadaceae bacterium
GTCTGGACCGTGGTTATGAAAGCCGCGTTGAAAACCTGATATTTGTAAAAGAGGAAAATAAACTTACCTTAACGCTTATCAGCGATGCGGATTGTTCGAATGAGATCTACGCTATCAAGATGAAAAAGGAAATGTTTGAAAAGACCTACGATTGCAAGCTTTCGGTTGTACAGCGCGGTGCTGATGGTAAGAAACTCTCATCAAAACAGAGCAAAACTGCTATCCGGTAGAATCTTGAATACCGCTCTAACTTGTTAACAGACCGATCACCGCTTTTTCCCGATAATCGAAAATACGATCCAATTCACGGCGAACAAGCCAGTGCGCAATGTCGCCAAGCGGCTCGAAAGGCAAACGGTAGCGAACGATATCCTCGATATCGGTACCGCCGGACTCATTTTCTAAAAATATGTGCTGGTGGATCCATTGCTTGTAGGGGCTTTTTAGCGATTCATCGATAAACGAAAATGGCGGATCCCATTCCGAGATAAGAGTCTGCCATGTGATCGGTATGCCGCGAATCTTAAGCTTATAATCGATCCGTGTTCCTTTGCTGATCTCGATCGGTTGAGGAGTGGTTATCCTGAAGTTGAGTTCGGGAGGAGTAATACTTTCCAGATTTCCGGCATCTGCAAAAAACGAAAAAACGCGCTCGCGAGGAAGATCTATGCTCAGATTTCGATTTAATATGTGCTCCGACAAAATTTCAAAAGATTTCTATTGGTCGAGTGCGGTGGTCCGGTTGAGTTGAACGATAAATGATTCGACGGCGGTCCGTTCCTCATGATCGGGGAAATCTCTTAAGAACCGTCTGTAAACGGCAATTGCTTTTTGCTTGTTTCCCATTTTCTCGTAAACGTCGCCCAGAAGGATATAGAGAACTGGTTCCGTTCCCGAAAGCTGGTCGATTGCTTTTTCAAAACTCTTTGCTGCCTCCCCATAATTATATTGCTCTTCGTCAGTATCTCCTGAGCTGGCAGCGGTTGTTGCGTCGTCTTTGAAGATCAAACCGAGGCCGGTGTGAGCTTCGGGCTGAAAACCCCTGCCCTCCCTAATTGCCCGGTCAAAAGATTCGACCGCTTTATCGATGTCGTTATCTGAACGGTGGATTCGCGCTTCAGCTGCAGATGCTTCTGCATAGCGGGGTCTTGCCCTCCTTGCTTTTGCGATCGCTGCCAGCGCTTCTTCATTGTCGATTCCGGTCAAAGCCCGGGCCAAAGCGACCCAGGCTTCGGCATAGCGGGGCTTTAGCCTTACGGCCTTTTGGTATTGTTCGATCGCCTTTTCCTTGTCTTCCGCGAGCAGCTTTTCACCCTCTTGAAACGCAAGTTCGGCGGCGTCGTTTGTCTTGACGAGCGGTACCTTAACCACACCTCTCTGGCGCGGGAGCAGATTCTTTGAAACTTGCTTAAAACCCATAGCCCTGACGCGCAACTTTCTCGTGCCGGATTTTACGGACTTTATTTCGAGTTTCCCATTTTCATCAGTCACGCCCCGCTTGACGTTATCGATCCACACGATAGCATCGGGCTCGGTTTGGATGATGACCGTTCGAACGCGATTCTGCGAATAGACCAAACTGGCCCCAAAACTGAAGACCAGCATAAGAACAAACAATGGGTTTCTTAGAATCATTTTTCCTCTCATTCTCCGGTTTATTAAGATTGGGAATGATGCAAAAAACGTTGCACGCTTAATCGAAGGCAGCAAGATTCTTTTGTCATCCGATCCGCGACACAATGTCCGACAGGTGTATATCCTCGTCAACGTCTGTTCTGGTAAAAAGCATTTTTATAAACGGAGGCGCGATCAAGGTTGTAGCGATGGCCATAAAGAGTACCGATCCAAATACCTTGTCGCTGATCGCAGCGAGACTCAGCCCGATCTGCGCGACAACGATACCGACCTCACCGCGTGGAACCATACCGATACCCACTTGAGCTGAAAATCTCCAGCCCGAGCCGTACGCCCCGATCCCGCATCCCACAAGCTTTGTGACTATTGCGACCAACGTGATCAACACGGCAAACCCGACGACCGACGAATCGGCAAAGATCTGCAGATTTAGCTGCATTCCGATATTTACAAGAAAAAACGGTACAAGAAATTCCGTGACGCCGCTGGTAAGCTTGCGCATTTTGACATTTCCCTCGGTTGCTTCCGAAAGAGCCATTCCCGCGAGAAACGCGCCGATTATAGCCGCAACCTGCATATACATTGCAGCCACCGACAATCCCAAACACAGCAACAGGCCGAAATTAAAGAATGGGTTGCTTATGTGCAGCGATCTAATTCGTGGGGCAAGGCGCGTGATCAATACTGCACCCAGGACGGCGACGCCAGCCGTAAATATAACGGCGCTGGATGTTGTGCCAGCAAGAGCAAGATAATTTAGTTCGCCCTTACTAACCCCGGATACAACCGAGAGAATAAGCAATCCAAGGATATCGTCGATAACCGCCGCTCCCAGAATAATTCTGGCCGCTTCAGAATCAAGAAGTCCGAGAGAACCCAAAACCCTGGCAGTTATACCAACCGAGGTTGCAACAAGTGCTGCCCCTATAAACAAGGCCTCGACGGTTGAGCCAAACCACAATACCGAGATCCAGTAACCCGCGACAAATGGCAGAATTATACCGAGGACCCCGACCATGATCGCCTTACGGCCCACCTTTAATATCGATTGTGGTTTTGTTTCAAGGCCGACATTGAACAACAAAAAAATGACGCCGATCTCGGCTAAAACCTCGATCAACTTAGATGGTTCGACCCAGCCGAGCACGCTTGGGCCGATCAATACTCCCGCTAATATTTCACCCACCACGGCCGGCTGCTTTAAACGCTCGAACAACTCCGCCAAAATCTTTGCAGAGGCGAGGATCAAGAAAAGGGAAAGCAGAATTCCGCCATTGTCGATATTTGCGGCTAATACTACGGGCATTGTTCAAAAAACAACCTTCAGCAAATTTTGTTATCGTACGTATTCTTATTGCCGTTCACGGGCAAAACGATTTGTAGTGATTACTCTAGTTTAACGCAAAATGCAGGATTCTTGAAAGAATCTTTAAAACGGACATCTCTGCCGGGTATAAAAGAGTGAAACTTTTATGAATCAGGATGTTGATCGAGAATTGATGATTCAAATTCGCTGCGCGCGATCTCATATTTGACGAGCGATTTGTTATAGTAATTACCGATCCCGGCATATTCCATACCGAGTTTTCTCATAACGCTACGGGAAGCCTTATTCTGTGGAAATGCTACCGCTACGACCTTTTCGAGTCCCAGGTCTTCGAATCCGTACTTTAGGAATCGCTCGGCGGCTTCGGTAGCAAACCCCTTTCCCCATTGGTCTTTTTTTATCGCGTACCCTACTTCGATCTCATCCGTCTCCGGTATTCGCCAAAGTCCGCACCAGCCCAGAAAACTCTTAGATTCTTTTTCAATGATCGCGCAGAATCCGATCCCGTCCGGAACCCAATATTTCGAGATCATTTTTATCCAATTTAGAGATTCTTCTTTTTTTGTTTGTGGTTCGCGAATATACTTCATAACCGAGGGATCGCTGCGCATATCAAATATTTCTTCGATATCATGATCCTGAAGCTTTCGTAAAAATAGTCTCTCGGTTTCGAGCATTGGGCTTTTGATTTTAAGATAAACCGGCGTGCGCCTCAAATGGCTTTCGAACCAGTGTTTTAAAAAGAAAAATGCCATATTATTCGATCACGCGGTGTATTATAACTAATAGGAGCGGAAAATATGCAGAACAACGAGAACCGAAGAGATTTTCTTAAGGCGGCCTCGGCATTTGCAATTGCGATGCCCTTTTTGAGCAATTGCGCTTTAGCCGGAGGCAATTCGAATGATGACCTTGAGCTCATATTGAAAAATGCAGATCGAAGCGGTGCCAACTGGAGCGGCGCAAAAGATGCACCGAGAGATCTAAGAGCGGGAATGATATTGGCGGATTCGGCAGAAAAAGGGGAACGCTTGTCGATTTCCGGTAGGGTTTTTGAGAACGACGGAATTACGCCTGCATCATCCATCCTGCTTTACGCATATCACACCGATATCAAGGGCATATACGGCAAAAACGGTGAGCATGCGCATGGCCGGTTTCGCGGTTGGGCTCTTACCGACAGCAATGGAGCCTATTCGATCGACACGATCAAACCCGCATCCTATCCAAACACGACCATCGCCGCTCATATACATATGACTCTGACCGGCGCAAAATTTAAAGAGGACTGGATAGATTCGATCTTATTTGAAGGCGATCGGTATATCTCAGACCGTGAGCGCGAGAAGGCCGGGAATAAGGGCGGATTTAATCCGATCGTCAGGCAGGAACGAAGATCGGACGGCGTTATTCACGCAGAAAGAGACATTAAACTTCTGAAAGAATGGTCCTAGATCATATGGACTAGCAA
>JABDJV010000468.1 GCA_013003295.1 Pyrinomonadaceae bacterium
AGGTTCGCCATCAGAGAAGGTGGAAGAACGGTCGGAGCAGGAACTGTTTCTGACATTATTGAATAGACGAAATACGTGATTCGCAATACGCGATACGCCGGAGAAAGCGTAAAGCGAATTGCCTATAGCGTGAAGCGAATCAGGTATAGCGATAGACGAAAGGGGACCGAAATGCCGCGAGATAACATTATTTTGCAATGTACCGAGTGTAAAGAACGCAATTACACAACGACCAAGAATAAAAAGACCACTCCGGATAGACTGGAGCTTAAAAAATTCTGCAGCCGTTGCCGTTGTCACACCTTACATAAGGAAAATAAGTAGCTTTCTTTCTTGAGACTAATCTTGTGGGGATCAGCGAATTTTCGTTGTTCTCCACATACTAATCTTTAGAAGAGTTTTTAAGGGGCATAGTGTCAACGGTTAGCACGTCGGTCTCCAAAACCGAAAGTCCGGGTTCAAATCCTGGTGCCCCTGCCATCATAAGTTTTTAAGGAGAAAAAAAGTGGCGACAGCTTCTGACACAGTTAAGAAGAAAGACAAAGAAAAGGGCGGAGGCATCGGTGAGTTTTTAAAGGACACCCGCGCTGAATGGGATAAAACGACTTTTCCATCTTCAGACGAAGTTACGAACACAACGATCATCGTTGTTATCAGCGTTATTATAATAAGTATCTTTCTATATTTAGTAGATCTGACCTGGGTGTTTCTTTTGGAGCAGCTTACGAATCTGGTAAATCGAGTAATTGGAATTTAGCTAAGGGTTTAAGTATATGAGGCAGTGGTATTTTATTCACACATATTCCGGACACGAAAATAAGGTGGTCGAAAGCCTGAATGCTCGCATCCGCGACATGGAGCTTGCTGAACTGATCACTGAAGTTTTATTACCGAAGGAAACTGTGGTTGAGATGCGTGGAAATAAGCGGATCGAGTCGACCCGTATGTTTTATCCGGGCTATGTTTTGGTGGAAATCGAATGCAGCGATAAAGGAAAGATTCCCGATAATGTTTTCCACGTGATCAAATCCACGCCAAAGGTTACGGGCTTTCTGGGTGGCAAGAACCCGACTCCCCTGACCCAGGAAGAAGTCGATCAGATCGTTCATAACGTTGAAGTTGCGGCAGAAAAACCAAAACCGAAGTTTTCTTACAATGTTGGCGAAGTAGTCAGGATCAAATCCGGCCCGTTTGCAAGTTTTACCGGAAAGGTCGAGGAAGTGAACGAAGAAAAAACGACTTTGAAGGTAACTGTAACAATTTTTGGACGTTCGACTCCGGTCGAATTAAGTTTCCTCGACGTTGAAAAAGTCACGTTTGCGGAAGAAGAGTAAGGAGCGCGATACGCGTTACGCAATTCGCGGTACGCCGAATTTAACAGTTGAAGATGGCGATTCGAATTTAGCGAATCGCGTATATCGTACAAACGTATTGCGCTAGAAAAATGAGGACATTTTTGAGTTGGTTTTAGTGAACCAACTCAAAATCGTAAATCAAAAAATATGGCAAAGAAAATTGAAGGATATATAAAACTGCAGATTCCTGCCGGGAAAGCTAATCCGGCGCCGCCTATCGGTCCTGCTCTTGGGCAGCACGGCGTTAACATAATGGAATTCTGCAAAGCGTTTAACGCAAAAACCAAAGATGGCGACCCGGAATTGAAAGTTCCGGTAGTGATTACGGTTTATGCTGACCGCTCTTTTACATTTGAAACGAAAACGGCACCCGCTGCCGACTTGATCCGAAAGGCTTCGGGCATCCCAAAGGGATCCGGAGAGCCGAATCGCGAAAAGGTTGGATCTATTTCGAGAGCAAAGATCAAGGAAATTGCTGAGACGAAAATGCCGGATCTCAACACGACAAATATCGAATCGGCGATGCGGACGATCGAAGGTACTGCGAAAAGCATGGGGCTGACGATAGAAGGCTAGGCTATATAAACACATAGGGAGAAGTGAAAAACTTCGTTTGAACCTTGGAGGCAATAATGGGTAAGAAAGGTAAGAAATATCTGGCAGCTTTTGAAAAGGTTGAGCCGGAAAAAAGATACGCTCTAAAAGACGCGGTAGCTCTTTTAAAGGAGATCGCGTTTGCAAAGTTTGATGAAACAGTTGAATTAACGATGTGGCTCGGCGTTGATCCGAGAAAAGCGGATCAATTGGTTCGCGGCACGCTCGTCCTGCCAAACGGCTTAGGGAAATCCAAAACAGTAGTTGTGATCGCTCAGGGAGATAAGGCTAAGGAAGCTGAAGACGCCGGTGCTGATATTGCGGGCGGCGATGACGTTGTCGAGAAGATCAAGGGCGGTTGGCTCGAGTTTGATGCGCTTATCGCTACTCCGGATATGATGGGAAAAGTCGGACAGCTCGGACGCGTTTTAGGTCCACGAGGATTAATGCCGAATCCAAAAACCGGAACCGTGACCATGGATGTTGAGAAAGCAGTAGCGGAAACCAAAGCCGGAAAGGTTGAGTACCGCGTTGATAAAACGGGTGTAATTCACTCTGCGGTCGGTAAAGTCTCTTTTGATGCAGACAAACTTGAAGAAAATGCGCGGGCATTGATCAATGCTGTGATGAGTGCGAAACCCAGCACGGCAAAAGGCCGATACGTAAAGAAAGTAAATATTGCATCGACGATGAGCCCTGGAATTCTGCTTGATGAAATGAGTTTAGCTTACTAGGTGGGGGACGAATAGAAAGATGAAAACAAAAGCAAAAAAACAAGAAGATTTGGTCGCCCTTACTGAGCAATTCAAAAACTCGAAGTCGGCAATGGTTTTGAGTTTTAGCGGATTGACGGTTGATAAGGATCAGGCGTTTAGAAATGAACTTCGTGAAACGGGAGCAAGATACCAGGTTGTAAAAAACACCCTGGCGCGATTGGCGGTCAAGGGAACCTCATTCGAGGAAGCGACGGAGCACTTTGAAGGGGTTACGTCGGTAGCCTGGACCGATAACGAGCCTGTCGACCTGTCGAAGGTGATCTCAAAATATCTTAAAGAAGAGAAAGATATTTTCGAATTCAAGACAGGTATCGTCGAAGGAAAGGTTGTTAGCGTCGATGAAATTAACGCGATCGCAACGCTTCCTTCAAAAGACGAGCTCATCGCGAAACTTCTTTACTTACTTAACGCACCTGCTCAAAGACTAGCTACGGTGCTCAACGCGATCCCGCGGGATTTGGCTTCTGTTGTAAAGCAGGTTAGCGAAAGACCGGAGGACGCTGCTCCGAAGGAAGAGGCGAAGAAGGAAGAGGCTCCGGCTGCTGAAGAAAAGAAGGCAGAGGAAAAGAAAGAGGAAAGTCCGGCTTCAGAAGAAAAAACGGATGAAGCTGCGGCGGAAAAGGAAGAGCCTAAGCCGGAAGAAAAGTCAGCGGAAGCAAAGGAAGAAGCTTCTGATGATAAGGCAAAGGAAGAGAAAAAGGACGCGAAAGCGGATTCAAAAGCAGATGGCGATGAAAAGCCGGCGGAAGAATCTGAAAAGAGCGAAGAATAAAAAGGTTTTAGAAGAGTTTTCTAAAGATAGCCGTATCCAAGGTAAAACGAGCGAAGCGATTTGTCAGGTTGCTTTTGCGGCTCGGATGCCATTTTGTTAGAGATGCAAACTAATAAAATGCATTCCGTTGGGTTCTATCGGCTGGCAATTAACTAAATATAAGAACCCTATTTTAGGAGGAGATCAGTAAAAATGGATAACAAAGAAATAGTAGAGGCACTAAAGAACAAGCCTTTGATCGAAGTGGCAGATTTGGTAAAGGATCTTGAGGAAGCATTCGGTGTTTCCGCGGCCGCAGCTGCTGCACCGGCGATGGCTGCTGCTCCGGCGGCAGGCGCAGGCGCAGGCGCGGCTGAAGAGAAAGATTCGTTTGATGTTGAATTGACATCGGCGGGCGGCAGCAAGATCAATGTGATCAAGGCTGTTCGTGCGGTTGTCGGCGGTCTTGGCTTAAAAGAAGCCAAGGAATTGGTCGATGGCGCGCCAAAGGTGATCAAAGAAGGCGCTTCGAAAGAAGAGGCTGAAGATATGAAAGCCAAGTTAACTGAAGCAGGCGCAACGGTTGAACTTAAGTAGTCCAGTTGGTAAGCTATCGGTGAGTGTACAGAGGTTTTAGACTTTTACGCTTGCCGGTAGCAGCCAATAGCTACAGGCAAAAAAGAAGTTTTTTAGACACAGGCATTGGAGAGTAATTGTCCGCATTGGCACTCTCAAAAACTAATTTAATCGGCTAAACTGCTGAAAAAAGCGGTCTGGGGATAGTATACCCTCGACCGCATTTGGTGTCTCATATGAACTTTATTTTAGTTCTTAATATTTGAGGAATCGTAACAATAATATCCGATTAAATCAACAAAAAAGTTTCATTCGAAACACAAGGTTTCAAAATTATGATCAACAACCCGCTTCAAGATAATGTCAAAGGGCTCGGTCGCCGAACAAGCGAAGCACCGGAGCGCGTAGACTTTTCAAAAATCGTTACATCAGCTCAAATTCCAAATTTGATCGAAGTTCAGCGCGAATCATATAACCGTTTCCTGCAAATGGATCTGATTCCGGAAGAGCGAAAACCGGTCGGGCTGCAGGCGGTATTTCAGTCGATCTTCCCGGTGTCTGACTTCAGAGAAACCGCGACCCTTGAGTTTGTCGAGTACCAGATCGGTAACTGGCAGTGTAAATGCGGAAACCTTGAGGGTCTGGAGCATCTGCGCAGTGAATGTAAGGAATGTAGTGCAAAGATCAAGGTGGACCCGTTTGGTTCGTCAGAAGTGCTTTGTGAAAACTGCAGTACCTTTAATGTCGTGCGGCCGAATTTGTGTTCGAATTGCGGTGAACCGGTTGGATTAAAACACAAACATGATCAGCAGGAATGTCAGGAGCGGGGAGTTTCGTACAGCGTTCCGCTAAAGGTAAAGATTCGCCTGACGGTTTTTGATAAGGATCCGGATACAAATGTTTCAACGATTCGGGACATAAAGGAAGAGGAAGTCTTCTACGGCGAGATCCCGCTGATGACCGATAACGGAACCTTCATTATCAACGGAACCGAACGTGTGATCGTTTCGCAATTACACCGAAGCCCGGGGGTTTTCTTCAAGCAAGACGGCGAGGCATTTTCGACAAAGATCATTCCTTACCGCGGCTCCTGGATCGAATTTGAATACGACCACAAAGGGATCCTTCATTCGCGACTCGGAAAGAGAAAGCTTCTGGCAACAATATTCCTGCGTGCTTTGGGTCTTTGGCTCAAGCCGCAAGTTGATATGAAAACGGCTTCGGATCCGATTCTTGAAGAGGTTATCAAGAACACTGAGTATTCGAATTCCGATATCATTCGGGAGTTTTACACAACGGATGAAGTAAATATCAGCAAAGGTAAGTTGATGGTTCAGGTCAAGAAAGATGGTGATACCAATCTGACCGGAATGCGAACGGAAAGTGCGATAAAAAATAAGAGAACCGTTTTGGTGAAACCCGGCAGAAAAATATCAAAACTCGCGATGAAGGAGATCCGGGGTGTGAAACTCAAGGAGATCGAGATCGCCCAGGCCGAGTTTGAAGGGGCATTTGCGGTTGAAGATATCGTTAATAAAGAAACCGGCGAAGTGGTTATTGAGACAAATACCGAGATCACATCGGCGAACTTGCTGGAAATGATCGAGCAAGGCGTAGAGAAATTCTCAGTTTTCTTCCCGGAAAATGACACGATCGGTCCGGTGCTCTCAAATACCCTTGTAAAAGACACCATCGAAAAACCGGTTGATGCGCTTTTGGAGATTTACAGAAAGATGCGCCCGGGCGATCCGCCCACAGTTCCGACTGCCTATCGGCTTCTCGAGGGAATGTTCTTTGAGCCGCGAAGATTTGACCTTTCGCGGGTTGGGCGCTTGAAGTTCAATATCAAAATGGGCCGTGAGGAACAGGATGATATCGATAATTCGCTTCTCGAAGCAAAAGATTTTTTAGAGGTCGTTAATTACTTGCTAAGAATGAAGCGTGATCCTGAGAATTTTTTCCAGGACGATATCGATCACCTTGGAAACAGGCGTGTTCGCGCGGTCGGCGAACTACTTGAAAATCAATTCCGGATCGGTCTTGAGAGAATGGAGCGCGCGATCAAGGAGAAGATGTCGATCCAGCAGGATATGTTTACGACGATGCCGCGTGATCTGGTTAATGCGAAACCTGTGACGGCAGCGGTTCGGGAGTTCTTTGGTTCGTCTCAACTTTCGCAGTTTATGGATCAAACAAATCCGCTTTCGGAGATCACGCACAAACGTCGTCTTTCCGCGCTGGGGCCTGGCGGCTTGTCGCGTGAGCGGGCCGGATTTGAAGTTCGCGATGTTCATCCGACCCACTATGGACGAATCTGTCCTATCGAAACCCCTGAAGGGCCAAACATCGGTCTGATCTCTTCGTTATCGTGCTTTGCGCGAATCAACGAATTCGGGTTTATCGAATCGCCGTACAGAAAGGTTGAAAACGGCAAGGTTATTGAATATGTGAAGATCATCAACGGCGGCGACACCGCGTTAAAGCCTGGTGCGCATATGCCGATCGGTGAAGTCGAAAAAGCGAATAAGAAGCTCAAGAAAACGCAAAGAAATGCCGAACATGAACCATTTCCTTTCTATTTGACCGCCTGGAAAGAAGACAGGTACATTATCGGGCAGGCAAATATCGAGCTTGAGAAAAATGGAAAGATCGTAAATGAGAGAAATGCAGCTCGCTTAGCGGGTGAGTTTATTTCGGCGAGACGAGAAGATATTGAGTATATGGATGTTTCGCCGAAGCAGCTTGTTTCGGTTGCGGCCTCGCTTGTACCGTTTCTCGAAAACGACGATGCTAACCGGGCTCTGATGGGATCGAACATGCAGCGTCAATCGGTTCCGCTGCTTCGTGCCGACGCACCTTATGTCGGAACGGGAATGGAACGAATTGCGGCCCGGGACTCGGGCGCGGTTGTTGTAGCTAAACGCGACGGTATGGTCGACTACGTTGATTCCGAACGGATTATTGTAAAGGCCGATCATCAGGTTGGCGGAATGATCTCGCGTGAGGTTACGGCGGATATCTATTCGCTGGTCAAATTCAAGCGTTCAAACCAAAACACCTGTATCAATCAGCTTCCGATCGTCCAGGTCGGTGAGAGGGTGAAAAAAGGACAGGTGATTGCTGACGGACCATGTACGGATAAAGGCGAACTCGCGCTTGGCCGAAACGTGCTCGTTTCATTTATGCCTTGGCGCGGATACAACTTTGAGGACGCGATCCTCGTATCGGAACGTCTTGTAAAAGAAGACTATTACACATCGATCCACATCGAAGAGCTTGAAGTCGAAGCCCGCGATACAAAACTCGGGCCGGAGGAAATAACCCGCGATATTCCGAATATCGGGGAAAATATGCTCCGCGATCTCGATGAATCGGGGATCATCAGAATTGGTGCCCACGTAAAACCGGGCTCGATTCTGGTGGGTAAAGTGACACCGAAAGGTGAAACCCAGCTGACCGCAGAAGAGAAACTTCTTCGCGCGATCTTTGGTGAAAAAGCCGGAGATGTTAAGGATGCGAGTCTGAACGCACCTCCGGGAATCGATGGAACGGTAGTTGATGTCCAGGTATTTACAAGAAAAGGCCAGGAAAAAGACGATCGATCCCTTGATATCGAGATGCTTGAAGAAGACGCTTTAAGGCGTGACCTCGACGACGAGATCCGTATCCTGACCGAGCAGCGTGACGAGCGTATCTACGAACTTTTTGAGGACCGCAAACTGAAAAAGGACGTTGTTGAGAACAAAGAAGTGCTGCTCAAGAAAGGTACGGTTCTTAAACCCGAAATGCTTAAGGGTATTGAACTTAAGACCCTGAAAAAGGCTGATGTTACTGCCGGAACCGTTAACATCACGGCCGAGATCCAGGATTATGAGAAGCGAACCAATCGCCAGATAAGTATTTTAAGCGATATCTATGAAGAGAAGATCGCGAAGATAAAACAGGGCGATGAGCTTCCTCCGGGAGTGATCAAACTGGTTAAAGTTTTCGTTGCGATGAAACGCAAACTTTCGGTTGGCGACAAGATGGCCGGCCGACACGGTAATAAAGGTGTTATTGCGAGAATTCTTCCTGAAGAAGATATGCCGTATCTGCCTGACGGGACACCGGTTGACATCATTCTCAATCCGCTTGGCGTGCCTTCGCGTATGAACGTCGGACAAATTCTGGAAACTCATCTTGGATGGGCGGCCCGGATTCTCGGCCTGCATTTCGCCACCCCTGTGTTTGACGGTGCGAGTGAGGAAGAGATCAAGACATATATAAAGCAGGCAAACGATAGGTATGATGAGCTGGATCTGCCGAATTCGGTGGGTCCATCCGGTAAAACCAGGCTTTATGACGGATTAACGGGAGAGCAGTTTGAGCAGAAGGTCACGGTAGGCTACATCTACATGCTCAAATTATCTCACCTCGTTGACGATAAGATCCACGCTCGTTCGATCGGTCCATACTCACTGATCACCCAGCAGCCACTTGGAGGTAAGGCCCAGTTTGGCGGACAGCGGTTCGGGGAAATGGAAGTTTGGGCACTTGAAGCTTACGGCGCAGCGCATATATTGCAGGAGCTTTTGACCTGTAAATCCGATGATGTTGCCGGGCGTTCGAAGATATATGAAGCGATCGTGAAGGGAGCGGCAGACTTTAAGCCGGGAATTCCTGAATCGTTTAACGTTCTTGTTCGGGAGCTGCAATCGCTTTGTCTGGATGTCGAGCTGATAGAGGAAGACGCCGTTGATGAAGACGAAGTTGCTTCCGGGGTCGGAGAAGTAGTCGGCGCTTAGAGCTCGCATCGCTGGTTTGTTTATAGAGTTTTTATCTAGCCATCTTGCGTAGAGCAGGAGTTTTTGGAGAAATAAATGTTTCGATTTCAAAAAGAAAAAACACAATTAAGTCCTAATTTTGAGGCAATCCGAATTTCGCTCGCATCACCGGAAAAGATCCAGGAATGGTCTCACGGTGAGGTGACGAAACCAGAAACGATCAATTATCGAACGTTCAAACCCGAACGGGATGGTCTTTTCTGCGCGCGAATTTTCGGACCGGTCTCAGATTGGGAGTGTTTGTGCGGTAAATATAAGAGGATGAAGCACCGCGGCGTAAAATGCGACAAATGCGGTGTTGAAGTTACTCAATCAAAGGTCCGCCGTGAAAGATTAGGACATATAGACCTTGCGAGCCCTTGTTCCCACGTATGGTTTTTTAAGGGATTGCCGTCGCGGATCGGCCACCTTTTGGATATTACGCTTCGTGATCTCGAAAAAATTCTTTATTTCGAACTCTATATCGTTATTGATCCCGGTGATGTTCCTGATCTTACTGAAAAGGATCTTCTTACCGACGAGCGCTACCGTGAATTGATGCAGGAATATCCGCATCAGTTTGTAGCAAAAATGGGTGCTGAAGCGATCAAGGAACTTTTGATGCAGATCGATATTCCTGAGCTTGTAGCAAGACTCCGAACGGATATGCGCGAAGCTACTTCGCAGCAAAAGAAGCTCAAGTATTCAAAACGCCTGAAGGTTTCCAATTCGTTCCTGAGATCGGGCAACAAACCGGAGTGGATGATCCTGGATGTGATTCCCGTAATTCCGCCCGAACTCCGGCCACTAGTACCGCTTGATGGCGGACGTTTTGCGACGTCTGATCTCAATGATCTTTACCGTCGCGTGATCAACCGTAATAACCGTTTGAAGAAACTGATGGAGCTTCGGGCACCGGAAGTTATTGTTCGTAATGAGAAGCGGATGCTTCAGGAAGCAGTTGACGCACTGTTTGATAATGTCCGTCGTGGAAGAGTACTGCGCGGTGCTAACAATCGTCCGCTCTAATCACTCTCGGGAACACTTAAGGGTAAACTAGGGCGTTTTCGTCAAAACCTTCTTGGTAAACGCGTAGATTATTCGGGACGTTCGGTTATTGTCGTCGGTCCGGAGCTGAAACTCCATCAATGCGGTTTGCCGAAGAAGATGGCGCTTGAATTATTTAAGCCGTTTATTTACAACAAGCTTGAAAAGGATCTGCACGCGGCAACGATCAAACAGGCGCGTGAAATGGTCGAACGCCAGGAGCCTATTGTTTGGGACATTCTCGAAGAGGTTATCGGTGATCATCCGGTTTTATTAAACCGTGCACCAACGCTTCACCGTTTGGGAATCCAGGCATTTGAGCCGGTATTGGTTGAGGGTAAAGCGATCAAAATACACCCGCTGGTATGTACCGCGTTTAATGCGGATTTTGACGGTGACCAAATGGCCGTTCATATTCCGCTTTCGGCCGAGGCACAGATCGAGGCATCAATGCTGATGCTTGCTTCAAACAATCTTTTGAGTCCGGCGAGCGGACAGCCGATCACGGTTCCTTCACAGGATATTGTTCTCGGTTGTTACTATTTGACGCTCGATCGGGAGAAAGCGGACGACAAGGCCAAGGTCTTTGGCTCGGTCGAAGACGTTCTACTGGCGCTTGATGCCAAGGTGGTCGACACGCAGTCAAAAATCAAACTTCGCTGGAAGGGTGATTTGATCGATCTGACCAGAGAACACAATACACAGGATGTGATGCGCGGACGGATCCGAAAGGATTTCTTTGGCGTGATCGACACAACGGCTGGACGTGTGGTCTTTAATGATCGACTTACACGTGACGGTTTGCCTTTTGTAAACGGAACGCTTAAGAAAAAAGGGCTGCAGTCACTGGTGAATTTTTGCCATCTGCGGCTTGGGCACGATCAAACCGTCGCGCTGCTCGATGATTTGAAAGCGCTCGGATTCTTGTATGCAACAAAAGCGGGGATCTCGATCGGCATCGACGATATGGTGACTCCGGACAGCAAAGCGAAGATCATCGATGACGCCCGCGCCGAAGTCGATAAACTTCAGCAGCAGTATGAAGATGCGACGATGACAAATCTCGAACGTCAAAACAAAGTGACGGCGATCTGGTCTGAAGTAACGGATAAGGTTGCAAAAGAAATGTTCAAAGCGATGGATGTTCGCGAGAAATCCAGAGATGAATTGAATCCGATCCTGGTAATGGCCGATTCCGGAGCCCGTGGTTCGGAAGCGCAGATCCGGCAGCTTGCGGGAATGCGTGGTTTGATGGCCAAACCATCGGGCGAGATCATCGAAACACCGATCACCGCAAACTTCCGGGAAGGGTTGAACGTACTCCAATACTTTATCTCTACCCACGGAGCGCGAAAAGGACTCGCTGATACTGCCCTTAAAACAGCTGACTCGGGTTATTTGACCCGCCGTTTGGTCGACGTCGCACAAGATGTGATCGTTGCCGAGATCGACTGCGGAACACTAAAAGGGATTTGGTCAAAAGCAATTGTTCGAAACGGTGAAGAGGTTGAATCTCTTCAGGACAGGATCGTCGGCTGTACGGCTTTGGACGACATCACCGATCCGGTCGACGGAAATGTGATCGTAAAAGCCAATCAGGAAATTGATGAAGATCTGGCGGCCCAGGTTCAGCTTTCGGGACTCTTGCAGGTAAAAATTCGGTCGCCGCTTACATGTGAAGCACGACGCGGAATTTGTATCAGATGCTACGGCCGAAATCTGGCTATGGGAAGAACGGTTGAGATCGGTGAAGCGGTTGGTGTAATTGCCGCGCAATCGATCGGCGAGCCGGGAACACAGCTTACGATGAGAACCTTCCACGTTGGTGGAACGGCACGTCTTGAGCAGGAAACCGAGCATAAGGCTGCGATGAACGGAACCGTCCAGTTTGTCGGACTGAACGTAATTAAGAACCGTCAGAAAGAGCTGATCAATATTAACAGACAATCATCCGACATCATTTTGCTTGATGATCGCGAACGCGAGGTGGCTCGATATTCGATCGTTTATGGTGCCCACATCAAAGTTAAAGATGGTCAGAAGGTAAAAGAAGACGACGTCTTAGCGACCTGGGATCCGTTTACACACGCGATGCTTACGGAAGAATCCGGAACGGTTAAATACCAGGACCTGATCGAAGGCAAAACGGTTGTTGAGGACATCGATAAAGTCACCGGACAGAAGCGCCGGGTGGTTAAAGATTCGGATGAGAAAAATCAACCGCGTCTTGAAATTCGCAAAGGAAAGAAAGTTCTCAAGACTTATCAAATGCCGATCCAGGCAAATTTGATGGTCGAGGATTCACAGGATGTGAAGGTAGGAGATATCATCGCAAAAATTCCTCGTGAGACGACGAAGAACAAAGATATCGTTGGCGGTTTGCCGCGTATCGTTGAGCTGTTTGAAGCGCGTCGACCGAAGGAAACGGCGGTCATGTCCGAGATCGATGGAACGGTTAAATTCGGCGCGATCAAAAAAGGTAAACGCAGCGTGATCATTGTCAGCGAGGATAATTCCGAGCACGAATATCTGATCCCTCGCGGTACACACATTAACGTTCAAGAGGGCGACTATGTGAAAGCCGGTGAGCCATTGATGGACGGTCCGCTGAATCCGCACGACATTTTGAAAGTACTTGGTATGGATGCTCTTCAGGAGTATTTGGTCAACGAAATTCAAGAGGTCTATCGATTGCAGGGTGTGGACATTAACGATAAGCACATTGAGGTTATCGTTCGTCAAATGCTTCGTTGGGTCAAGATCAAGGAAGTCGGCGATACTGATTTCTTGCTCGAAGAGCAAGTTGATCGTTTCCGATATGAGGATGAAAACGCCCGTGTTTCAAAGGAGAAAGGCGAAACGGCAAGCGCGGAACCCCTTCTATTGGGTATCACGAAAGCGTCGCTCTCGACGGATTCGTTTATCTCGGCTGCAAGTTTCCAGGAGACAACCCGGGTTCTTACAGAGGCGGCGATATCCGGAAGGATCGATTACCTTCGCGGTTTGAAAGAAAACGTGATCATGGGACGTCTGATCCCTGCCGGAACGGGTATGAAATACTACCGCAACGTCAAGGTGGATGATGATCCGACCATTGAGATACGTGTGCCGGAAGAATTCGACAACCTGAGCATTCGGGGTGATAAAGCCGCTCCCGGCGATATTCCTCTGGTGAAGACCGGTAAACCCAGAAAGGTTAAGAAAGCCGATGAGGAAGCAGAAGCCGAGAAGAAACCTGCGAAAGAAGATGCAAAGGCAGCCGAAGGGAAAAAAGCATAAACAAAAGTTAAAACTTATACCAAAAAGCTGAGGGAAAATCTTTTTTTCACTCAGCTTTTTTTTTGTTATTCGGTTTGTTTTACTTCTGCAACCTAACGCAGTCGATTGCTGTTTTTAGGGGATTTAGTCACCGCCTATAAAACCGGAATAAACTTATCATTGACGCGGCTCCATAGTTCCTTTGCCAGTTTTTTCCGGTTTGGCTCGACAACCGGTTCTGACCCAAAATTTACAATCGCTTTACAACCTCGAAGCTGAAAGAAACGCCACAGGTGAGCGATAAACGACGTGTCGTCCCACCAGCAGATCAATTCGCTTGGCTTCTTGGATTTGTCATCGATCTGGTATGTGATCGAGGCATACTGGATCGGCAGGTCCGTCTGGGAAGCAAATTCGAAAAACGAGGAATTAAAGGGAAGTACTTTATCTCCTTTTGTGCTGGTGCCCTCAGGGAACACAATCACGCCCTCGCCTTTTCCGATGGTTTCCAGAATAGCCGCGCCGGCACGTGGGATGTCGCGGTTGTTTTCGCGGTCGATATAGATATTTCCGATATCACCGACCATTTTTCCGGCGGCGAACCACCCTTCAATATCACCCTTTGCTACAAATACGCTCTCTACTACAGCACGAAGTACGGGTATATCCGTATAACTCAGGTGATTCGAGACCAGAAAAAATGGCGGTTTTGGTTTGTCGCCCAATACTTCGATCTCAATTCCAGCCGACTTGACGTACCACCTGGCCCATGTCCGAAATATTATTTGGCGCCAATACTGTTTGTTGGGAATGATGAAATCGCCAACCCACCATAGACCGTAAAGCCCGAATGTGGAACCGAAAAAGAAGACTATACGGATTATCGCGCGGAGATATTTCATCAGATTGGAGCAGAAAACTTATTCTTCGGTCTCGATATTCTTAAAATTATATCGTAACAAAATACGCATTGGAAACGCTTTACCGTTTGTTTCTCCGGGGCGCCATTGCATCTCTTTTACAGTTTTGATTACCGATTCATCTAAGCCATAGCCCGCCCAGCGGACAATATCGGTTTTCGAAACCTCTCCTTTCTCATTTATTTCGACCTCGATATCGACCGTCGCTTCGATATCATAGAGAGCCGCAAGATCAGTGTATTTCGGCTTAAGACGCCTGTAAGGCAGCGGGGGCTTTCCAGTTTTGCCGGGATCGTTCTCATCCGAAACGACAGCGCGTGTCGCTGCCGTATTTCGAACGCCTTCTACGGATCTGCGGATACTTTCCAGGACCAGTTTAACGGCTGTTTCTTCAATGTATTTATCGAGAAAGGTCTTGGAAAGTTGGGGCGTTTCCTTCTCAAATTTTTTGAATATCCAGGAGCGCAGTCTTCCTGTTTGAGAATTTACGACGTAAAGGGCGACAAAAGATTCGTAATACTCCTTCCTTTCAAATGATGAACGCCTCTGCAAACCGGATCTTACCAAAACGAAAAAATTGCATCCTATCCCGTTTCCAAGATTCCTCGCCTCTGAGGTTGTCAGGTTAAATGGGTTCTTAAAATCCTTTGAAAAGAAAACTGCCGCTCCAAGCGAAAAATCGAGAACCCTTATATTGTTTTTTTCTAAAGAAGTTCCGAGTGTTTTGGATATCGTCTCGCTGTGTGCGGCTTTTTCCGGATTTAGTAAAGCGACCGTTTGAGGATAAGCTGCGGCGGGAATAAACGCCAAAAACAAAGCGAGCATCACAAGACGAACGCAGCGCAACAACGGCACGAATTGAAGAACGAAAGAGATCATACAGCTTTTCGCTCTGTTTTTCGGTTGTCCTGATGGTAGAGCGTTGTGATCTCTTCTTTTAATTCCGGCGGGAAGCAAAGACGATGGATCTGATAGCTTTTTTGAAGCCCGCGGACGGCGGCGCTCACCTCGGAAATTTCCCTGATCTGTGGATTTGAAAAACCTTCTTCGACGTAGATCAGGTTTTTTGGATCGACATCTGTCGTATAGAAATAGTAGGGCACATCGCTCGCCTTATCCTCAACGAAGTAGTAATCCGTATCGTAACCGGCGTTTTCCACCACCTCCTTCGCGCGGAAAAGGAAATGATTTCGTTCATCCTCCGGCATATCAATATCAAAAACTTTGAGCAGCTGACGGTTTAGAAACCGCTTGGAAAGATCGGCCAATATCTTATCGCTGCTGCTTTGCCATTGTTTAATGTGAAAGATAATGTCCGAATCATCGATCTCGAGATGCTCAGAAAGCGTCAGTTTTCCGCCTCCAAGTATTTTCTCAAAGGCAGTGCCCTTTGCGTGCCAGATTACTTCAGTTTTAGTCTTAAAAAGCGTTAAGGCACGGCGAAACAGTGATCCTAAAATAGCTTCGGCAGAGCGCAGGGTGCGATGGAAATAGACCTGCCTAAACATGTAATACCTGGCTTGAAGGTAATCTTCTACCGCGTAGATCCCGCGGGCCGAAACGTACAGACGGTCGTTTTGTTCGTCGATCTCGATCGATTTAATCACCCATTCGAGATCGTAAATGCCGTATTTCGCGCCGGTCATCAGCGAGTCGCGCAGAAGATAATCCATTCTATCGGCATCCAATTGCGAAGAAACGAGCTGAGCAAGGGCCATTGGTCGAAAATTACCACGAATAATATCGGCGACCTTCCCGGGCAGTTTGGCAGAATAGTCCTTCAGTAGTTTTCCAACCTCGGTTTCATTGCTCAAAACCGCTTCGATCGAGAATTCTTCATGGTGGAAATCCTGTATCCCTTCGATCACATGCGAAAACGCCCCATGTCCGATGTCATGCAATAGAGCCGCGACGCGGACGGCCGTTTTATCTTCGTCCGAGATCTCGTATTTTGAGGAAAGTTTGTATAGGATCCGGGTAGTCAGGTGAAAAACGCCCAGTGAATGCGTAAAACGGGAATGTTCCGCACCCTGATAGGCAAAATGGGCCAAACCAAGCTGGCGAATCCGGCGAAGCCTTTGAAACTCCGCCGTATCGATCAGACTCTCCAAAAGTCTTCCTTCCGGGCTCTCTGTTTCGAGCCTGATTATATTGTGAACCGAGTCGCGGTAAATTCTCTCTTTCAATACAAAATCTCCAGGTTTAAGCCAGATTCACCAATTTTGACGTCGAATCCCCTGTTTATCAAGTCAAGATGGCAAAAAAAGACTTAACTTTAGGGCGTTTTGATGATATAAATCAGTATATCCGATATTTCGAATTAAAAGTGGTTTTCTTGGTTTTTGGAGGTCAGTATGTTTTCGCTTAAAGGCTTGAGTTTTGGCAAGCTTTGCTTTGCCCTGTTTTTGTTTATTTTCGTTTCCGGAATTGCGCAATCGGTCGCTGCCAGCACGATATCGGGTTTTGTTTATGGTCCGGGCCGAAAAGGAGTGGACGAGGTCGATGTTGAGCTTTTGAATGAAAACCGAAATGTACTCGATCGAATGAAAACGAATTCCGTTGGGAGATATTCGTTTAATGTCGTTTCGGACGGAAGGTATTATATTCGCGTACTCCCCTTCAGATACAACTTTATTGATCAAACCAAAGAGATCATGGTAGAAACACTAAGCCAAAGAGGACAGGGAATCGGCTTTTTTCAGCTTGATTTCTATTTAAAGCTTAAAAAGGGCGGCCTTGCGGACACGACGACCGGGGTGGTATTTGCCCAGGAGGTTCCGAAGAATGCCGAAGATCAGTACAAATTGGCTATGAAAGATCTTTCCGATAAGAAAGCGTCGGACGGAATGAATAGATTGATCAAGGCGATCAGGATCTTTCCAAAGTATTATGCTGCATCGCAGCGATTGGGAATTGAGCTAATGAAAGCCGATGAATTTCTCGAAGCCACTAACCTATTCATGAGGGCCGCGGAGATCAATCCGAAGAGTTCGAGGGCCTTTTATTATATGGCTTTTTCCCTTAATAGGCTTGGGAAAAAATACAACAGGGCCGCCCTCAAAGCCCTGCAGAAGGCGACGGTTTTGGCTCCGGCATCCTGGGAGGTAGCGTTTTTAGTCGGCAAAATTCATCGGCAAGAGGGCAATTTTCTTGAGGCTGAAAAACAGCTCGTGAGATCAAAAAAACTGGTAAGGGTTAAAAAACCGAGTATTCATATTGAACTTGCGCAACTCTATGCAAATGATATGAAGAAATTTGGAAAAGCCGCTGACGAACTTGAGCTTTATTTGAAATCTGTCGGAAAGAAAGACGAAAAGATCAAAAAGCAAATTGCGGACCTGAGAAACAAAGCAAGACGCACCAGCTGACGGTTCGTTTTTTTTATTCATCGCTTGGCAAAGTCGTCATACATTTTACCGCAGAGGCGCGGAGGCGCCGGGATTTAGAACATTGTTGCGATCCGTTTCCGGCCCGTCTTTAACGACGAAGTTTGAATCTACCTACCGCCCTTCTCTCATGCCTTAGATTTTGAATCAAAGAAGAAGCGATTGAGCATTTTGATTGGAATTAGTTATTCAATTGGCATAATGTCGGTAAACGTCCTTCCCTTAAGTCAACCTTCGTTCCGCTTATCCCAAAGAGAGCAAATCTCAGCCGCTGGGTCGTTCCGGCTCAATACATAGGCATTCGTCATAAGCTGACTGAGACTCTATGAATCTCAGTCGTACAACCTCATTATCCTTTCGGCTAACAGATTTATTAATACCTTCCAGTGTACATTTAATCTAACCGATACTGATTTATCTGCGCCTCTGCGGTTCAATCCGATTTCAGTATATTTACGCGAGGTACCGGCTTATTCAGCCTTCCCTTTGAAATCAAAGATATTAAGACAAAAAAAGAGGCTGCTATTTCTAGCAGCCTCAAAAATCAAATTCCAATCAATGATTAGAACTTGAACTTGAATCCGAATCGGACGTCACGTCCGACCTGGAATCCATTGTCCTGGCCATAGTCGTTTTCAACCGTCGTCGGATTGTTAGCGAAGTGGGTATTTACAAACTGCAAAATACCACCGTTAACAAGAAGCTGTTGGAAACTAGCTACTTCATCCGTACACGCTGCACAACCAGCTGCTCTCAGCTGAGAATCCGTAATGTTGGATCCGCTGAACACTCTTTGACGAGTAGTTACATTGTTTTCGTCAAAGACGTTTCGAATCTCAATAAACGGCTGGAATGTCCAGTTATTGTCACGACCAAATTTATAGGCATGACTGACCGATATGTCAGATTCCGAGAACATCGGAGTACGTCCCAAGTCGCCACGACCATTTAAGATCGATGTCGTTACGCCAAAAAGGTCATACACTGTAGTAATCGGTGTACCCGATTGGAATGTGGTGAATCCGGAAACACTTGTTGTATTGGATCCATCTCCCCAATCAAACGAATACCCACCATACGCTTTAACAACGTGCGGACGGTCCGTTCCGAGCAATCCGTTATCCGGACGACCCGAAGCATCATAACCGAGCATCGGAAGGTCAAAGAAACGGTTTACGTTTGGCGATGTACGTCCAAGCTCATCCGAACTCGCAAGTCCCGAATAGTTACCGAACAAACGGCTCCACGTATAGCTCGCATTGAAGAAATACTTCGCTGCCCGCTTATCAACGCGAACTTCAACCGCATCATACTTACGCTCGGCTCTCGTACATGGCAATCCTGAACTCATCGAGATCTCGCATGCGAGTCCGATTCCAGGGTTACCAATTACATACGCTTCAGAACCTTGATCGTTGAATGCACCGATATCTTCGATTGCGCGATCAAGCTGCTTGTGCGTATAACGAGCTGCAAGAACAAAGTTGCTTCCAAGCTCACGCTCAAGACCAAAGGTGTATTCACTTTGACGCATCGCTTTCAGGTTCGGATCAACAGCACCAGTACCTGCAAACGGATCAGCGCCCGTCGTGTTTGAAGGAACCCGTCGGTCAAGCTCACAAACGGCATATCCGGTTGGGTTTGCTATTGGGCAAGCACCGCCTGGAATAATACCGCGACCACCAAGCATGTTTGCCAGCGTGTAATCAAATGGGCTCAGGCCTCGCGCAGGAGTGATTTCTGCAAAAGCATCCTGGAAGGTCTCTGCACCAAACAATCCTCTTGGTAATTCATACTTAAATCGGTCATAGAACCAACCATAACTACCAAAGAGCTTTGTTTTACCATCGCCTGTCAGGTCAAATGCAGCACCAAATCTTGGAGCAAGCTTGTCGCCCCATCCAAATGTGATGTCGTCAGTTGTCGTCGGATCACTAAACGTAGGAACAACTTCGTTCTCAAGTCTTAGACCAAAGTTGATCGTAAGCCGATCGTTGATCGTCCACGAATCCTGCGCATAAATGGATGTGTTATCGCTGCTTGCTTCACCAAATGTTCCGATTCGAACCATTCTCGCTGTTCCCAAGGAACAAGTCGTATCGTTCGGATTGAAATTCTGGAAGTCACAATTCGGCATCGGAGTAATAGCCGAGCCCGTGTAGACATTGATCGGACGACCATAGTAGAGAAGCAAATATCCGGCGCTGGTGTAACCCGAATCTACATTGTTGTAGAGCTTGTTAAGTTGATAACCAACCTTGATATTGTGTCGTCCGCCTGCGTTAATACCAACA
This sequence comes from Pyrinomonadaceae bacterium, assembly GCA_013003295.1. Lineage (GTDB taxonomy): Bacteria > Acidobacteriota > Blastocatellia > Pyrinomonadales > Pyrinomonadaceae > Aridibacter. The sequence goes on from JABDJV010000468.1 coordinate 19,760, forward strand.
AAGCTGGCATCAGCGTCATAGGTGGTACGGGTCGAAACGTCAAAGTTTGTTAACGAATTTGATCCGGTATTGAAACCGCGGCATTCCGTGGTTCTTCCCGGGAAATTAAGGTCTGCCGGATCACAAGGATCAAGCGGAGAACCGGTCGAAACAGCAAACCGCTGTGCGGCTGTGCGACCGTAGGCTCCAAGCTTCTCATTCAGGAAACTTCTTCCCGCGCGGAAACTTAAGATCAGCCAATTGTTTGGATTCCAGGTAGCCTGGCCATTCCAAGCATTGGAATTTACGCGTCCGCCGTATCCAGCGTATGTTTCAACTGAAATCGGAGGGGGTCCTTGAGTAAGCCCTGACGTCGGAACTTCCCCGTCTGTGCTTTGCGGATTCCATAGGAAGGTTCCGTAAACACGAAGACTCGAAAACGGTTGAGCATCAACACGAGCAAAAGCTGCTTCACGTCTGACGGTTGATCTATATCGGTTTGTTTCGATAACGTTTCGACCAGGATCATCAGTATTGTAATAGTCTTTTGTTCGGTCTGTTTCAAAGATCTGCGGAGCGTATGAAACTAAACCCCAAACTCTGTCCTTAACTATCGGACCGCTTAGCGAAGCTACAGGGAAGTAGTTTAAGCCGCCATCATTGCGTCGGGTAAAGTAATCGAATTCACCCGGACCGTTTCCATAATCATTAAGTGTCGGAGTAAAGTCGCCACGGAATTTCTTAGGAACAAACGAGATTCCAAAATTACCGTGTAATTCGTTGTTACCACCGGCAGTTACCGCATTGATAACGCCACCGGTCGCTCCGCCGTACTCGGCTTCAAAACCAGTCGACTTAACCTGAACTTCTTGCAGAAGCTCAAACGGCAAGTTGTTGTTTGCGTTCAATGTACCGGTCGCGAAGTTTGTTACTTCCTGACCGTCGATTACGAAAACATTCTCAGAACCCGAGGCTCCGTCGATCTGGAATCCGCCGCCGAGTGCTTCAGGGCGAACGTTTGGTGCAATCTTCAGAAGACTGCCAAACGTCGTTCCTTTTGGAAGCGAATCAATAATCTCTTTTGTAATGTTTGTATCGATCTTGGTACTTGATTGATCGATGGTTACTGCACTGTCAGCGACAACATCCACCGTGGTTGTTACACCGGTTGGTTGCAGCCGAACGCTTGCCCCGGCCGCCCTATCAACAGTGACGGTCACATTTTTTGTTGAGGAAGCAAAGCCATTTGCTTCGATCGTAACTTTATACACTCCGGGCGCAAGACGTGCCAAAATAAAATAGCCTTCATCATCAGCCGTAACGGTTCTGTTGAGACCAGTGGTTGTACCGGTGCTTTCAACCCTTACGGTTGCGCCTGGAATTACAGCCCCGTTTGCATCCGAAACTGTTCCAGCAATACTACCTGTGGTTCCCTGACCAAATGCGATCGCCGAAAAGCAAAGCATTATGGACATGGCCACGGTTATAAATTTGAAATTTTTTAACATAATTTTTCTACTCCTAAGCAGGGTATTTACTAAAATCTAAATACATAATTTTCATTTCATGGGAAGATAATGAAACTATGCACAAATAAACACAGATATTGATGCAATTAATAAGCCATTGCTGGCATTGTACGGGTTATACTTCATAAATCTTGTGTATAAAGGGAATAGGGGTTTTTAGCAAGGGGTCAAAAGGAAGGTAGATAATGAGAAACGGTAAGGAAATTACAATATATCGTAATTTATCCACATATTTGGATAAATTCATTCTTAAATAGGTAAATATTACGAAATCAGGGTGTTTTTCAGTATTTGCGCGCGTTTTCAGGGATCAAGATGCTGCATCTGCCTCCAGACGGATCTTTTTTATCAGCTTCTTTATTGACTTAACCATTTGAGGATTTTGTTTTCGCTCGTTCTTGGAGAGATTTTTGAGGTAGTAATTGAGTTCGATCGCGGCCTGTCTTAATTTTTTTAAATTGTAATAATACAGGTTTGCGAGCTGCCAGTTCACATCTGGCTGCTTATTATCACTAAGGGTTTTTGCTTTAACGAGGGTCTTTTCAGCTTCGCTATAGCGTTTTAGATCCCGCTGAATTATTCCCAGTAGAAGATTTACATTGATCGAGTTCCCGTCGAGTGCATTTGCTCTTTTCAATGATTCTGCCGCATCCGGTTTTTTCTTAAGTTTGTTTTGAGCCACGGCCAGGCCAAAAAGGCTTGTAGCGCTTTTGGGGTTAACTTCGACCGCTTTT